>NZ_JAIUHJ010000008.1:0-268304 GCF_020165105.1 Mesorhizobium sp. CA5
AAGGACGACCAGGATTCATTCGGTCTCCTTCCCACTTCAACCATACACCAGAACCAACACACAGGATTCTAGGGTCTTCGCGACGGAGCTTCGCTCCTGCTCCGCCCTAGAATGACGAAATTGAGAGGCTCCGGCCAATCTCCAATGTCTGCCGTGCTGCCACCGTCAGGCGAAAGGCACTGCCGCGGTGCCTTTCGGCAACTTGGCTTCGTCGTCCGGCTCGACATGGATGGTGACGCGCACCGAGGGGATCTCGGCCTTCAGCGCATCCTCGATGCGGTCGCAGATGACATGGCTGGCGCCGACGGTCATGTCGGCGTCGACCACCAGATGGAACTCGATGAAGGTGGCGCGGCCGGCAATGCGCGTCTTGAGATCATGCACCTCGAGCGCGCCCTTCGAATTGGCCGATATGATGTCGCGGATCTGCATGTGCTCATGATTGTCGACGGCGCGGTCCATCAGCCCGCTCATCGACGAGCCGATGACATGCCAGCCCTGCCACAGAATGTTGAGCGCGACGATCACGGCAAGTGCCGGGTCGAGGATCTGCCAGCCGGTGAGCACGGCGCCGACAAGACCGCCGAACACGCCGACTGACGTTACCACGTCGGTCATGATGTGCTGGCCGTCGGCGACAAGCGCAGGCGACTTCGCATTCCGGCCGGCGCGGATCAGCGTCCAGGCCCAGATCGCATTGATGACCGTCGCGATGCCGTTGACGGCAAGTCCTTCCCAGGGCTGTTCCAGCGGGGCCGGATGTTGCCAGGACTGCCAGACCTCGTTGAGGATCAGCAGCGCCGCGACGACGATCAGCACGCCTTCGAGGACGGCGGAAAAATATTCGGCTTTATGATGGCCGAAGGGATGGTCCTGGTCGGCGGGCTTGTAGCTGACCTGGATCGCCCAGAAGGCGGCGGCCGATGCGATCACGTTGACGATCGATTCCAGCGCGTCGGAATAGAGCGCCACGGAACCGGTGATGTACCAGGCGGCAAGCTTCAAGACGAGCACCACGAAGGCGACCAGGATCGACCAGAAGGCAAGCCTGGCAATCTTCTCGCGGGTCGCGGCTTTCGCCGCGGCCGCCACTGTGTCCTGCGTCACAGCCATGGTTCCTACGCGGCCTTTTCCTTGGCCTTGCGCGGCAGATGCGCGACGATGTTTTCGATGATGCGCATGCCGGCATTGTGACCGAGCGTCATGATCGATTCGGGATGGAATTGCACCGCCGCGATCGGCTCCTTGCGGTGCTCGAAAGCCATGATGATGCCGTCCTCGGTTTCGGCGGTCACCACGAAACCGTCGGGCAGGCGCACCGGGTCGGCGAAAATCGAGTGATAGCGGCCGACGGTCACTTCCTTGGGCAGGCCTGAGAAGATGATGCCGGGCTTCGAAACGCGGATGCGCGATGGTTTGCCATGCATGGGGATGTGCAACTGCCTGAGCTCGCCGCCATAGGCCTCGGCCAATGCCTGCAGGCCGAGACAGACGCCGAAGATCGGCAGGTCGCGGCTGCGCGCTCGTCTGATGGTGGCGGCGCAGTCGAAATTCTTCGGCGTGCCAGGGCCGGGCGAAAGCACGACGAGGTCCGGCTTCAACCGCTCGAAGACCTCCTCCGGCACCGGCGAGCGAACCGTGGAGACGTTGGCGCCGGTCTGGCGGAAGTAGTTGGCCAAGGTATGGACGAAACTGTCCTCATGGTCGACCAGCAGGATGTTGACGCCGTCGCCGACGCGCGCGGTGGTGCGCTCGGTTCCGGTGGCGTTGCCGGTCTTGGCGTCGCGGATGGCGGAGAGCATGGCGGATGCCTTCAGTTCGGTTTCGGCTTCTTCTTCCTCGGGAATGCTGTCGAAAAGCAGTGTGGCGCCGGCGCGGACCTCGGCGATGCCGTCCTTGATGCGGATGGTGCGCAAGGTCAGCCCGGTGTTCATGTCGCCGTTGAAATTGACCATGCCGACCGCCCCGCCATACCAGGCGCGCGGGCTCTTCTCGTTCTGCTCGATGAAGCGCATGGCCCACAGTTTCGGCGCGCCGGTGACGGTGACCGCCCAGGCATGCGAGAGAAACGCGTCGAAGGCGTCCATGCCTTCGCGCAGCCGGCCCTCGATATGATCGACGGTGTGGATCAGGCGCGAATACATCTCGATCTGGCGGCGGCCTATGACGCGCACGGAGCCTGGCTCGCAGACGCGCGACTTGTCGTTGCGGTCGACGTCCGAGCACATGGTGAGCTCGGACTCATCCTTCTTCGAGTTGAGCAGCTTCAGGATCTGCTCGCTGTCGGAAATGGCGTCGTCGCCGCGTTTGATGGTGCCGGAGATCGGGCAGGTCTCGACGCGGCGGCCGTTGACGCGCACAAACATCTCCGGCGAGGCACCGATCAGATATTCGTTCTCGCCGAGATTGATGAAGAAGGAATAGGGCGAGGGGTTGATCGATTTCAGCTTGCGCGAGATGTCGGAAGGCTGGGTCTCGCAGCGCTCGTAGAACATCTGTCCAGGCACGACCTCGAACAGGTCGCCGCGCTTGAAGCTCTCCATGGCGCGGCGCACCAGGTTGGCGTATTCGCCCGGCTCATGGTCGCCGCGCGGCGGGATGCGGTCGGCGGTCTTGAACGGCTCGGCATGGGCATCGCGGGCCAAGCCCTCGGTCGAAAAACCGTCGCCGGAATAGTCGTAGCGGTCGGTCCAGGCCTTGGTCGAATAATGGTCGACGACGAGGATCTCGTCGGGCAGGAACAGCACCAGGTCGCGCTGGCTCTCCTTGCGCTCGAGCTTGTAGTCGACAGGATCGAACTGGAAAGCTAGGTCGTAGCCGAAGGCGCCGTAAAGGCCGAGATTGGCGTCCTCGGCGGTCTTGAACAGCGCGGTGATGGCGCGCAGCACCGTGAACACGGACGGAACGCGGCTGCGCTCCTCCTCGGTGAAGACACGGCCGGGCTTTGCCACATCGAGGCGGATGAGCGTCTTCGAGGTCTCGACGATCGTCACTTCGCCGAGCTCGCCAAGCGCCTTGCCGATCACCGGCAGCAACACTTCGCCGCGCTTGTTCAGCGCTTCGATGCGCATGGTGCGTCCCCGCGCGGAAATCACCAGCGGCGGATCGATGATGGCCGTATCCCAGCGCGTGTAGCGGCCCGGATATTCGTAGTTGGAGGAAAACACTGCGCCGCGGCGCGAATTCAGGCCGTCGACATAGGCATCGATCGCGCCTTCATAGGGCCGGTCGTGCCGCTCGCGGGTGATCGTCACGCCGCCCGCGGTGATGAAGCGCTCGGCCCCGTTGTCCAGAACTTTAGTCGTCATTGCCGTCTCCATCAGCGTCTTGGGCAACGGACCCGGGAATGGCGTTAAAAAACAAATGGCCGCCCGGATATTCCGCTGCGGCCACCCTCTTTTTCACGCGCACACGCACGAACAGGCCGCTGTCAGCGAGCCCACCACCAAATGGTCTTGTTCGAACGCATGTTCATGGCGACTCCCATAGCGGCGAATGGAGGTCCATGCAACTGGATTTCACGGCGATGGTGAAAGCCGCTGCGCCTCAGTCTTCCAGCGTGCCGGAGCGTGCATCGGTGCTCCTGGCGTCGCCGGCGAGCTTCAGAAGATCCTCGCCGGCGCGGATGATGCGGCGCGCGCGGCGGGTCAGGATGAAGCCCGACTGAGGGGCGAACACTTCCGTGCGGCCGCCGGCCTCGCCGGGCGCGTGGACGATCGTCGCCAGCCTTTCGCCTTTCTTGACGCGGTCGCCGGGTTTGACCTCGTAAAGGATCGCGCCGGCCCTGGGCGAAGGCATTATGTCGATGTTTTCCAGCGGTACGACCGGTCCGGAAAATTTCTCGAATTTCGGCACTGATGAGTCCTGGACGACGCCGCGCGTCACAAGCAGTCGGTAAAGTCCCGCGGCATCGGCCGCGGCGAAGGCGGCGTCGACATCGAGCATGCCGCGATATTCGACCGTGGTGACGGCGCGGCGATCGAAACGCGCGACGCTCGCCGGCACGTTCTGGTAGGGCATGATCGAGGCGCCTTCGAAGGTGCCGGTATCGTCCTCGCTCCACAGCAGGACGGCTTCGGCGCCCATGGCCGCCGCGCAATCGGCCATATGCGGCCACAGGCTGGTGTGGATGTAGAGATAGGCCAGACCTTCGTCGTCGCAGTGGAGGTCAAGCACGATATCGTTGCCGAGCGAGAGCTGGACGAGCCGGTTCTTCAGCCGGCGATCGGCGCCGCCGAGGCTGACATCCGGCAGAAGCCTGGCGTCGGGCGCGGCAAGCAGCGGAAAGGAGCGATTGAAGTTGGTGCGGGTGCCGAGATTGAAGCGGCCCTGGTGCTCGCCGAAATGATATTGCGCGCGGCCGATCGGGTTGGCCCAGGGTACGATGGTGATCGGACCCTTGATGCGGCCCTCGGCCTCCGCCTTGGCCAGCATCGCATCACCGCGTCGATGGCGACGACGCCCGGCAGCTCGCCGGCATGCAGTGCCGCCTGCAGATAGGCGGAGGGAGCCGCCTTGTCCTTGCCCTCGAAGCGCAAGACCGGAAATTCGTAGGCGACACCCTCGCTGTCGCCGGCGATGCGTTCGATCGTCTTCTGCATGGGATATCTCCGCGTGAAGAGGTTTCAGCCATGCATTGTTGCGATCGGGCTGTCGAGTGGTCCAGCCTCGCCGGGCTATCGGGGCAGGGCGGCTACGGCGAAGACGCCGAGCCTTGCTACGGCGAAGACGCCGAGCCTAACCGCTGCGCCTTTTCCGGAATTGCTCTACTCCAGCGGCTTCAGCTCCTGGGCGATGGTCGGCAGCAGCTCCGAGACATTGGGGTGGATGTGCATGGCGCGCGCCAGCGTCGAGATCGGCGCCTTGGCGTACATGAGGTCGAGCACGCAGTGGATCGCCTCGTCGCCGCCCGGGCCGAGCACGGAGCAGCCGAGGATTTCACCGGTGTCGGCATCGGCCAGGATCTTCATGAAGCCTTGCGTCTCGCCCTTCTCGACCGCGCGGCCGACACGCGTCATCGGCCGTTGTCCGACCAGCGCGCGGCGGCCGGATTTCTTCACGGCGGCTTCCGTCATGCCGCAGCGCCCGAGCGGCGGATCGATATAGAGCGCATAGGCTTCGATGCGGTCGCTCACCTTGCGCGGATCGTTGTCGAGCAGGTTGGCGGCGACGATCTCGAAGTCGTTGTAGGAGGTGTGGGTGAAGGCGCCCTTGCCGTTGCAGTCGCCCATCGCCCAGATGCCCGGCACATTGGTGCGCAACTGGTCGTCGACGACGATATAGCCGCGCTGGTCGACCGCGACGCCGGCCTTGTCGAGGCCGAGATCGTCGGTGTTGGGCTTGCGCCCCAGCGCCAGCAGCACATGCGAGCCGACCGCCGGCGGCTTGCCGGCGGCGAAGGTGACGGCGATCCCATTGCCTTGCCTGGCAAAGGCGATGGCGTCCGCGCCGACATGGACGGCGATGCCTTCGTTTTCGAGTATCGATTGGATGGCGGCGGAGGTGTCCTCGTCCTCGCGGCCGGTCAGCCGCGGCGCCTTCTCGATTACCGTGACCTCGGAGCCGAAGCGGCGGAACATCTGCGCGAATTCGAGCGAGATATAGCTGCCGCCGATGACGATCAGGTGGCTGGGCAGCACATCGAGATCCATCATCGAGGAATTGGTGAGATAGGGCACGTCGTTGACGCCAGGCAGATCGGGCACCGAGGCGCGGCCGCCGGTGTTGAGGAAGATTTTTGGCGCGGTGAGCAGCTCATCGCCGACGCGCACCGTGTCGGCGGTGACGAAACCGGCATGGTCGCGATAAAGCGTGCAGCCCTTCATTCCGGCAATCCATTTTTCGAGGTTGCCGCGGGCGTCGTTGGTGACCTTGTCCTTGCGCGCCTTGATGCGTTTGTAGTCCACGCCGACGGGGCCTGAGAGAGCGACACCGTAGTCGGCGGCGCGGCGGGCGAGATGCGCGGCATAGGCGCTCGCCACCATCGCCTTGGTCGGCATGCAGCCGGTGTTGACGCAGGTGCCGCCGATGAACTTGCGCTCAATCAGCGCAACCTTCATGCCGGCGGCCTCAAGCCGGCCGACCAGTGGCGGTCCGGCCTGGCCTGCGCCGATGACGATGGCGTCGAAGCTCTTTGCGCTCATGCGACCGCCGCCACGATGAGCAGCCCGCCGATGATGGCCACCGCATCCTCGATGAAGGCGGCGGGCTGATCCTTGCCGAATGCGGCGGCCAGCCGGCCGCGGACCTCGGCGCCGCCCAGCGTGCCGATCACCGCGCCGATCGCGCCGGCGACCAGGCCGCCGATGGTGGCGCCGGCGGTCACGCCGATGACCGCGCCACAGAAGGCGCCGACGACGATGCGGGTGCCGAACTGCGGCGGCACCTTGCGGCTCGGCGTCGACGGCAGCTGGTCGGCGATCAGCTCGACGATGGCCAGAATGGTGAAGATGCCGACGGCGATCCAGTGGCCCATGAAGCTCGCCCAGGTGCCCGTGACCGGCAGCCAGCCGAGATAGGAACCCCAGGCGACGGCGGCGGGCGCCGTCATGGCGCGCAGGCCGGCAATGACGCCTATCAGCAATGCAAGAATGTAAAGCATGATCGACCCCCTCAAACCGAGACCGTCGCATGGCCTCGCAACGGCAGGCTAGCACAAGCCAGGCGTTTGGCTACGGGGCTTTTGTCAGACGATCGATTATGCTTTGGCAGCAGACGAAAACCTGGAGGGCCACCATGACGACAAGCGAACGCATAAAGATGGCGGCGGGCGAATGGTACACCTGCATCGACGATGAGCTCGAGGCGTTGCGCGTCGCCGCGCGCGATGCGGTGTTCGAGCACAACAGCCTGCCGCCCCGGCAGCGCGGTGATATCGCCCCGGCCCTGCAGGCGCTGCTCGGTGGCGCGGGCGAGGGGGCGCGCATCGAGGCGCCGTTCCACTGCGCCTATGGCTTCAACCTGTTCCTCGGCGACGGCGTCTTCCTCAATGCCGGCTGCACCATCCTCGACACCGCGCCGGTGCGCATCGGCAGGGGGACGATGCTGGGGCCCAATGTGCAGATCTACTGCGCGGAGCATCATCGCGAAGCTGCTGGCCGGCTGGCCGGGCTGGAGATCGCAAAAGCCGTAACGATCGGCGACAATGCCTGGATCGGTGGCAGCGCGGTGATCCTCGCTGGCGCCAGCATAGGCGAGGGCGCCATCGTCGGCGCGGGCGCGGTGGTGACCCGCGACGTACCGGCCAACGCGACCGTCGTCGGCAACCCGGCACGGGCCGTTACAAAAGGCTGAGTCCGTCTGACGCCTTGGTGCTTCTGGAAAACTCGCGCCGGTACTGCCTCGGCGAGGTCCTGAGCCGCGCGGCGAAATGCTGGCGCAGCGAGGTGGCGCTGCCGAAGCCGGCTTCGAAGGCCACGATGTCCATCGATTTGTCCGTCTGTTCCAGCAGCCTTTGCGCAAGTGCTACGCGTTGGTCGGCGAGCCAGTCGCCGAAGCTGGTGCCGGTGGTTTTCTGGAAACGGCGCGTGAAGGTGCGGCGGGTAAGGCCCGCTGCTTCAGCGACACTGTCCAGGCTGTGGGCTTCGCCGAGCGATGCCCGCACGTCATCGAGGGTCTTGGCGAAGCGGTCGGCGCTCGGCGTGGGCGCAAGCGGTCGCTCGATGAACTGCGCCTGCCCGCCCTGCCGGTGCGGCGAGAGCACGACATGGCGGGCAAGCCGAAGGGCGGCCTCCACCCCGTAGCGAGCGCGCACGATGTGCAGGCAGCAGTCGAGCCCGGCGGCGACGCCGGCCGAGGTTATTATGTCGCCCTCGTCGACATAGAGCACGTCAGCGTCGATCGCGATGTCAGGATGAAGCTTCTGCAATCGATCGGTATAGGCCCAGTGGGTCGTCGCCTTGCGCCCGGCAAGCAATCCGGCGCCGGCAATGGCGAATGTGCCGAGGCACAAGCCGACGATGAGCGCGCCGCGCCGATGCGCGCGCTGCAGCGCGTCCTTGAGCGGCGCGGCCAAGGGATCCTCGAGATCCTTCCAGCTCGGGATGATGACGATGTCGGCCTCGTCGAGCGCGGAAAGCCCATGCGGCACGACAATGCTCAGCCCCGCATCGGTATGAATGGGTCTCTCGTCCATCGCACAGACGCGGAAGTCGAAGCGCGGCAGGCCAAGGTTGGTTCGATCGGTGCCGAACACCAGGCACGGCACAGAGAGGTGGAAAGGACTGATGCCGTCGAAGGCGACGGCGGCGATGATCGGATTCTTCATGGCAAGCATCGTTTCGTTGAAAGTTGAATGTCCCAATTTTTTCGAATGATGTCAATCGGGACACTTTCTCGACTCGAAACATCGGCCTAGCCTTGCGCCCATCAACCCGGTCGAAAGGAAAACCGCCATGTCAGCACCAGCCACCGAGCCGCGCCGCGCGCTTGTCGTCGTCGATGTCCAGAACGACTACAATGGCGGCAATCTCGCCATCCAGCATCCGCCCTTCAACGAGACCGTCGCCAATGTGGCGCGCGCCATGGATGCCGCCGCGGCGGCTGGCATCAAAATCGTCGTCGTCAAGCAGATGGCGCCCGAGACCTCGCCGATCTTCGCCAAGGGCAGCCATGGCGGCGAGTTGCATGCCGAGATCGCCAGGCGCGGCCGCGACCACTATGTCGAAAAGACGCTGCCTTCGGCCTTCACCGGCACGGATCTCGAAGCCTGGCTGCGCGCCAACGCCATCGATACGATCGCGGTCGTCGGCTACATGACCCACAATTGCGATCTGTCGACCATCATCCACGCGGTGCATATGGGCTTTGCCGTCGAGTTCCTCTCGGATGCCAGCGGCTCGGTGCCCTATGCCAACAGCGCCGGCTACGCGTCGGCCGAGGACATACACCGGGTGGTGAGCGTCGTCCTGCAGTCGCGCTTCGCTGCGGTGCTCAAGACCGCCGAGTGGATCGATTGCCTGAAGACCGCGAAGTTGCCCGAGCGCGACACGATCTATGCGTCCAACCAGCGGGCCCTGCAGCGGAACGCAGCGTGACCCGAAGCCTTCAAAACAAGGGCGCCGCCAGGATGCGGCGCCTTTTTCTTGGCGCCAAATATCCAGCAAGAGCGTGAGCCATTTCACGGACGCCGTTCCGGTATTTTCAGAAAGTCGCCGCGCATGTGAATAAGCGCGGATGGCTCGGGGGGCTGGATTGAAGGCGCGCGTTGCACGAACTTTGGTCGTCCTGACCCTCGCTGTCGGCGCGGCGCTGCTGCCGTGGTCCGCCTTCGCGCAAGTGCCGCCGCATGCGCCAGGCACGATCTGCTTCACCCAATTCTTCTGGTGCTGGGCGCAACCGCCCGGGCCGGCCGGCTATCCCTGCGGATGCCCGTCGCAATATGGCTTCGTGCAGGGTTATCTGGGCTAGTCGTCGGGGGGCGCGATGACGACATTCCACGATCCTCTTGTCTCCGGGTTGCTTACCGACGCCAAGCTGGTTGCCGGCTACGGCCGCTACGGCGTGTTCAAGGACAGCGCGCTCTTCGCTGCGATCGGCGACGCGGAAAAACTCAGTGACGCGAGCGCAAGCCAGCCCGAGGTCGTCAAACTTCAAACGGTGCTCAACGACTGCTCCAGCACCGTGCCGTTTTCAACCCTGGCTGCGCTGCGCACCGGCTGGTCGCCGGGCGACATGTCGCGCCGGACCGCTCTCGCGACCTATTTCCTCATCGCCCTGTCGGTGACGATGATGATCGTCATCGGCAAGCTGACCTATGTCTACAACAGGGGCGTCTCGATCAACGCGGAACTGCAGGAGATCGACAACAACGATTTCAGCGCTCGGTTCGGGCAGTCGATCAGGCAGGTCTGGGCGACCAAGAAGCAATTGAGCTCGGCCGCCGCCCAGCAGGCGTCGGCGACCGATCTGACGCTTCTGAAGGACGCCTATTACAATTCCGTCGACAGCCTGCATTCGCTTGACCAGCGTTTTTCCTCGTTGCTGGTGCGGGCGCAGGGGTTCATGACGCAGGAGGCGCCGTTTCCGCTCTGGGGCATGCAATGGGCCTATTGCAAGTTTTCGGCTTCCTCGGCCAAAGCGGGCGCGCTGCTTGATTTCTCGAACCCCAGGCAGATGGCGATTGACCAGTTCTGCGGCCAGGAAATCGCGCTGGCGCAACAGCAGAGCGGGGCCGGGAGCAGCCAGCCGCTCAAGCAGTCGGATTTCGATTGCAGGGACAACGGCAACACTCAAGGCGGCATGCAAGTCGTCAGTTCTACCGGCATGGTCGAAGACGTGAGCGCGGATTTCGACGCGGCGACACGCGATCTGCAGTGCGAAGGCGTCATCACCATCACGCCGAATTCGATTTCGACGCTGACACTGCAGGCCAAGACGCTGAGCGAAGTCCTCAGCCCCTATGCGCTGTGGATCCTGCCCGCGCTTTACGGCGCGCTTGGCGGCATCATGTTCCACATGCGCATGATCCTGAACCCGCTCTTACCCAATCCGCCGCTGTCGCGGCTCATTCATCGCATTGCGCTGGGCGGGCTTGCCGGGATGATCCTAGCCTGGTTCATGGCGCCGGGAACCAAGCTCGGCGGCGAGGTGACCGGCATAGGCTTCAGCCTGTTCACCTTCGCTTTCCTGTTCGGCTTCAGCCTCGATATCTTCTTCGCCATCCTCGACCAGTTCGTCTCGATGTCGGTCGCCGGCATCAAGAAGTTCGGGTCGCCCACGGTGGCGTGAAAGCCGGCGAAGAAAAAAGGCGCCGCGGTGAGGCGGCGCCCTTGGTCTTTCAGCTCGAGCAGCGTCTAGAACAGGCCCTCGATCTGGCCGGTCTCGTTCAAGAAGATCTTCTCCGACGACGGCGCCTTGGGCAGGCCCGGCATGGTCATGACCTCGCCGCAGATGATGACGACGAAGCCGGCGCCGGCCGAGAGCCTGACCTCGCGCACCGGCACGGTATGGCCGGTCGGCGCGCCGCGCAGGTTCGGGTCGGTCGAGAACGAGTACTGGGTCTTGGCCATGCAGACCGGCAGATTGCCGTAGCCGGCCTGCTCCCAGGCATGCAACTGGTCGCGGATCGACTTGTCAGCGATCGCCTCGTCGCCGCGATAGATGCGCTTGACGATGGTGTTGACCTTCTCGAACAGCGGCATCTCGTCCGGGTAGAGCGGCGAGAACTGTGAGGCGCCGGATTCTGCGATCTCGACCACCTTCCTGGCGAGGTCCTCGATGCCTGCCGAGCCCTGCGCCCAGTGCTTGCACAGGATGGCCTCGGCGCCCTGCGCCTTGACGAAGTCCTTCATCGCCTGGATCTCGGTTTCGGTGTCGGTGGTGAAGTGGTTGATCGCCACCACTGCCGGCACGCCGAACTGCTTCACATTCTCGATATGGCGGCCGAGATTCAGGCAGCCTTTCTTGACCGCCTCGATGTTTTCTTTGCCGAGGTCTTCCTTCTTGACGCCGCCATTCATCTTCATGGCGCGCACCGTGGCGACGATGACCGCCGCCGACGGCTTCAGCCCCGCCTTGCGACACTTGATGTCGAAGAACTTTTCCGCGCCGAGGTCGGCGCCGAAGCCGGCTTCGGTAACGACATAGTCGGCAAGCTTCAGCGCTGTCGTGGTGGCGACGACCGAGTTGCAGCCATGCGCGATGTTGGCGAACGGGCCGCCATGCACGAAGGCCGGGTTGTTCTCCAGCGTCTGCACCAAATTGGGCTGCATGGCGTCCTTGAGCAGAACTGCCATGGCGCCGTCGGCCTTGAGGTCGCGGGCATAGACCGGCGACTTGTCGCGGCGATAGGCGACGATGATGTCGCCGAGGCGCTTCTCGAGGTCCTTGAGGTCGGTGGAGAGGCACAGGATCGCCATGACTTCGGAAGCCACGGTGATGTCGAAGCCGGCTTCGCGCGGATAACCGTTGGCGACGCCGCCGAGCGAGCAGATGATCTCGCGCAGCGCCCGGTCGTTCATGTCCATAACACGGCGCCAGGCGACGCGGCGGGTGTCGATGCCGAGCTCGTTGCCCCAATAGATGTGGTTGTCGATCAGCGCGGACAGCAAATTATGCGCGGTGGTGATGGCGTGGAAGTCGCCGGTGAAGTGGAGATTCATGTCCTCCATCGGCACCACCTGGGCGAGGCCGCCGCCGGCGGCGCCGCCCTTGACGCCGAAATTCGGTCCGAGCGAGGCCTCGCGGATGCAGACGATCGCCTTCTTGCCGATGCGATTGAGGCCATCGCCAAGGCCGACCGTGGTGGTGGTCTTGCCTTCGCCGGCCGGCGTCGGGTTGATGGCGGTGACCAGGATCAGCTTGCCGTCCTTCCTGTCTTTCACCGACTTGATGAACTCGGCCGAGACCTTCGCCTTGTCGTGGCCATAGGGTAGGAGATGCTCGTTCGGGATGCCGATCTTGGCGCCGATCTCCTGGATCGGTTTCTTCCTGGCGGCGCGCGCGATCTCGATGTCGGACTTCACTTCGGCCATGACGGCTTTCCTCTGGATTGGGCGGTGGAAGGGACGGTTTTGATCATTTGTGCATGTTCGAAACGCCGCGCGGGCGCAAGGGCAAGTTCTAACCCTGTCGCGGCCGCGGCGTCAACTTCCATGCAACTAAGTTTCCTGCAAAGAAAAACTGCTGTTCCCGGTCCGACCCTGTTCGGGTCTTCGGCCCCGGTCGCTTGCGGCGTATAGAAGCCAGAGCCAAGACCGTTCCGCCGTCTCAAAACAGCCGCTGAATACGCGAAAAGCGACAGAGGCGACGGCGCAAATCCACCATCGCCGTGTCGCCTCGAAAGGCGCTATTGCGTGAGCACGTTGCTGATCTCGACCATGTTGGAGCGCACGCGCAGGATGTAGAAGCCCATCGTCGTCAGATGCGTCGGCAGGAGCCAGCCGTCCTCGCGGCCGTTGGCGATGATGAAGGGCTGGATGCGCAGCGCCGAGACGAATTGCGAATCCATCGTGTCCCAAAGGCTCTGCAGGTGCTTTTCCTTGATCACGTCGTCGAAGTCGGCCTGGGCGCCCTTCATCAGGCCGTAATATGCATAGAGCTGACCATAGGCGAACCAGAAGCGGTCGTCGGCGCGGGTATCGAACCAGCCATCATTGTGGTTTTCCGCACGCTCCTTGAGGATGGCCGAGGTCGATCCGATGTCCGAGGAGATGCGGTCGATATATTGCTTCAGATTGTCGGCACGGGCGTCGAACGTCGCCTGGCAGGTGGCCAGCCGGGCGTTGAAGTTTCGCAGCTTGCGCACCGCGTCGCGATAATAGCTCGGCGTCGGCGTCTTGGGACCGAACGGGTTCAGGCCGAAATACCAGGTGTATTCATCGAACTGTAGATTGCCGCGCGCATCCTGCAGGTCGGCGTCGATCTGCGATGTCGTGCGCACGCGGCCGAGATTGTCGGCAAGCTCGGTCGCGGTGCGCCGCACCGCCTGGTTGATGCCGCGCTGGAAGGAGGCCTTGTTGTCCATCCAGGGCGTGTGATCCCAATCGATGCCGAACAAGCCGAGCTTGTAGAGGATCATCGAGGAGATCCAGGCATTCTGGTTGACGTTGAAGTCCGTCAAATCGGCGGCAACCTGGGCGATCGCCGAGTTGCCGCACGTCTTGGCCGTATCGGTGCCGCTGCCGGCTGAAACCTGCTCGCCCGCCGACACGTTCCGCTTCTCGAAAGTGTAGGTGTCGGGATAGTTCGGGTTGAAATTGTTCCACCACTGCGTGGCGTAGAAGAAATTGGCATAGAGGCCGATCAATACCAGAACGGCAAGGCCGACCACCGCCTTCAGAATCCAGCCGCGCTGGCCGTACCAGCGGCCAACCCACATGAACGGCCACAGAATGAGGCCGATGACGAAGCCGATGCCGCGGCCGATCCATTGAAAAATCCGGGTGACGAAGTTCACGATCGGGTCGAGCATGGCTGTGGCACCCCCTCAGAGCATTTCACCGTTTCAAGGGAAACGGCGATCTGCCCTAACCCTTTGTTTTGCCGCAATTCCGGGCGGAAACCGCCCACACTTTTCCTGGAATTGCTCTAGATCAGAATAACGTTTCGTTGAAACGTCATCCTGATCTAACTCTTTGTTGGAGCATGATTTCCCCCGAAAACCGGTTCCCACTTTTCGGAATCATGCTCTAGTCAGTCAAACCGTAAAGGCGCGCGCGGAACGCCGCCTTGTCCTTCAAATATGTGGTTTTCAGAACGTCCACAACATGGCTTCGCCAGGCGTCGCTGAAGCCGTCATAGTCCTTGTAGAAGCCGGGCTTGTTGAAGACGTAGCGCGACACGAAGTCCTGCGGCACGAAATCCGAGATCAGCTGGTTGGTCAGCCAGGCATCGGGATGATCGGGCTTGGCGCGCACGACGAGGAAACGCTGGCGCGGCGGCACATCCTCGATCTTGAGATGGCCGAGCTGGGCGATCTCGCGCTTGGCGGCGTTGAGGAACGGGAAATTGCCGTCGCTGGCGATCAGGTCGGCGTGGCCGTGGATCCAGGTCTGCAGCCAGACCTTGTCGACATCGGTCAGATTGCGGTTGGGCTCGGCATCGCGGATCAGCGCCCGCACGACCATTTCGGCGCGGTGTTCGAGATAACCGGAAGTCTCGATCCAGGAGGCGCGCGGCAGGTCGAGGCGGCCGGTGGCGGCCAGGAAGCCGAACACCTTGTCGGCGTCATTGATCGACAGATAGCTCACCTGCCAGGGACGCGAGCGGCGGAACCCGGGAGCGGCCGGATCGCTGATCACCGTCGTCATGTCGGGGTCGACGAAGACATAGAGCCCGCCGAAATGGCTGGTCCAGTAGGCATTGTGGCGGAAGATCACTTGGTCCGGCACCAGCGCGTTCTCGCGGATGTCGCCGCAGACCTTGGCAAGGTCGACCATGCGCTCAAGCATGGCGTCGTCGCGCCAGGCGTCAGGCTCCTGCCTCAGCCGGTCGACGAGCTTGCCGAGCTCAGCCGCCTTGCCGAGCACGTCCTCGGCTGACAACACCTTGAACTCGACCTGGTTGATCGACAGCAGGTCCTCGATATCGTTGACCTTGGGAACCGAGTCCTCGATCTCGCCGTAGATGACGTCCTTGATGGTCAGCGCGTCGATGGCGCGCCGGTTCTTCGACATGAACTCGAACATCAGCTGCGAGGTGTTGGAGAAGGCGGTGTGGACCACCGGCAGGTCGATCTGCGACGGCGTCAGGATGATGAAGCGGCGGTTGACCTCATTGGGATCGAGATAGTTGGAGTCGCCGCATTCCTCGGCGATTTCGGGCGAGAAGCCGGTGCGGTCGATCTGGAAGCTCGCAAGCTTGGTGGGCTCGAGGCCGAAAGCGGCAAGCGCCTTGTTGTAGCGCTGGATGAGATGCGGCTCGTCGATGGTTAGCAAGCGGCCGTAGATCAGCTCGTTGTCGCGCAGAAGGTCGGGTTTTTTAATTGCGCTCATCTTCCCTACTCCCCGTTCACGGGGAGAAAGTGCCCGAAGGGCGGATGAGGGGCGCGACCTTTCCTTCTCCCCTTGTGGGAGAAGGTGGATCGGCGCGATAGCGTCGAGACGGATGAGGGGTGTTCCAGCGGAGTGAGACGCTGGCGTTCCCTGGAGCACCCCTCATCCGTCGCCTTCGGCGACACCTTCTCCCACAAGGGGAGAAGGCGAGGTCGGCGCAGCTCACGCATTCCACAGCCCCTTCTTCTTCAACTCCTCCATCTCGCGCGCTGCGCGCTCGCGCAGCCTGGCGTCGCGCAGGAGCTTCTCCACGGCGGCGTCGTCGGATTTGTCGGAATAGCGGAACTCGGAATCGGCGTAGCGGTTGATCTCCTGCATGACCATGTCCATCGAGAACGGTCCGCGCAGTTCCTCGATCATCGCCTTCTTGTCGTCGTAGCTCTTGTGCATGAAGGCTTCCGGCTTCTCGAACCAGTCGTCCGGCAGCTCGATGTCCATGGCGCGCATTTTTATCGCGTCGGTGACGTTCTTGATGGCGCGGCCGGTGAAGCGCGGCTCGGCGTCCTTGATCATGTGCAGATAGGTGCCGACATCGGCCATGGTCTTCGGCGCGCCGTTTTCCTTCATGTAGCGCTCATAGACCTTCATCAGCCCGTCTTCCTGCGGCTTTTCGTGCTCTTCATAGGCCTCGGCCACGGCGCGTTGGATTTCCTGCGCGGCATAGAGTTCGTGCTTGCCAAGCGGGATCTCGTGGTTCTTGCCGGCAAGCAGCACGAAGATGTCGATATAATCATCGCGGGTCTGCGGGCCGTCGACGAGCCAGCGCGCGCCGGCGCGCTGGCGCAGCGCATCGTCGACATTTTCCGGATAGTTGGAGAACATGCCGAAGGAGCAATTGCCACGCACCACCGTCGAGGCGCCGGCGAAGGCGTCCATCAGGACACCGGTGATCTCCTGCTGACCGGCGGAAGCACGGTCGTCGGAACGGCGCGCCGCCACCTGGTCGATGTCGTCGATGGTGCCGAAGCCGATGACGCGCGGATTGAGCACGTTGTTGATGAACTGTCGGCAGTTCTGGCCCGACTTGCCCTGGTAGGACGAGATCTGGTCGACGCCGAAATTCTCATAGGCGAAGGGATAGCCGGCGACCTGGCAGTAGCCGTTGACGAGGCCGGCGATCATCTGGATCAGCGTCGTCTTGCCGGTGCCCGGCGCGCCGTCGCCGATGAAGGTGAACAGGAACCCGCCGAGCTCGACGAAGGGGTTCAGCTCGCGCTCGAAGTCGTAGGCCATGAGCATCTTGGCCAGCCTGACCGACTGGAATTTGGCGATG
This sequence comes from Mesorhizobium sp. CA5, assembly GCF_020165105.1. Lineage (NCBI taxonomy): Bacteria > Pseudomonadati > Pseudomonadota > Alphaproteobacteria > Hyphomicrobiales > Phyllobacteriaceae > Mesorhizobium > Mesorhizobium sp. CA5. The sequence goes on from NZ_JAIUHJ010000008.1 coordinate 16,768, forward strand.
TGGTTGCCGATGACCTCTTCCGGTTTCTTGAAGGTCATCACCAGCGGCTTGGTGCGCTTGCCGGGCGCGACGTCGAAACCATCGAGGGTGAAATCGTCGACGTCGATACGGATATGCGCATTTTCGAACGGGCCAATGCCGTCGAAGCGACCTTTGCGCGCAAGCAACCCGTCGATGGCGACGCGGGCGAAGGCGCGAGCGCGCGTCGTCAGGTCGGCGTCGTCCTTCGAGCCGGCGATTGCCTTGTCGAGACCGGCGATGATCGACTTGACCGCGTCCTGCGGCGTGTCGAACAGGAAGTCGGGCTCGGGGATGTCGTTCGGCGCCTCGCCATCGCTGTCGATCAGCTGGAAGAGATACGAAGCGAAACTGAAGGCGGAAACGTAAGCCGAGGCCGACAGAAGCTTCTTGAAGGTGGCTGCCTCGTCGCCTTCCAGCGGCGCACGCGCATTCCTCGCCTGCAGGCTTTCGAGGTCGGAGCCTTCGGCGAAGACGTCGGATATAGCGAGCGCGATCGCCAGGCCGCGGCGGGCGCGGTAGAGCAGCGTGTGCTGCGGGATGCTCATCAACTGGTCGTCGGGATGAATGGCCGCTACTGTTTTCGTGAGCTCGACCTCGCGCGTGCGGCGCACCGAGCCGACCGACACGGTCGAGACGAAGCGGCGGTTGGTGCCGGCAAGCGCCGTGCCGGATTCGCGCGAAGGGTCCTCCAGCACGACGATGCGGGTGATGAAGCTCTGCGCGGTCGCGCGGTGCTTTTCGATTGCGGCTTCCGAGATCGTGGTCAGGCCGGTGTCCATGAAGGATGCTCCGCGATTGACGGTCAGACGTCGCTGATCACCTGTCCGTTGGACAGGATGTGGACCTTGTAACCGGAAAAGATCTTCTGCGCCTCGCCGGCGGCGTAGAGTGCCTGATAGGCCTCGTGCGGGATCAGCGCGTGGTTCTCGTAGCTCGACACGCCCTGGCGCGCCGCTTCGAGATCGTCGGTGTTGATGAAGAATTCCTGCGTCGTCTTCTCGCTGGAGAACAGGCCCCTGCGGCCGGGCTTTTCGCTCTTGGAGAAGACTTCCTGGATGGTCCAGGTGAGCAGCCAGGCGTTCTGCGGCTTGCGCACCTTGGCCAGCACCTCGGCCACCGTCGAATTGTTCTGGGTGATGCCGGCCGAGTAGAAGGGTCCCAGCACCACGCGCCTCAGCTGCTTGGGATGCAGCGGCTCGAAATCCTTGTCGAGATTGACGGCGATCGTCGCCGGAGACAGCGTATAGGCCGAGTTCTTCTCGGTGAAATCGTCGAAGCGGTGCGCAAGCTCCGGGTTGAGCAAGCCGTCGACGGGGAGCGGGATATCGACCCGCTCGTTGAGCTTGCCGTTCACGTCGACCAGCTGGCGCACCATGCTTTCGGAGGAGTCCTCCACCGTCACCATGTAGACCAGCGGCAGGTTGGCGCTGCCGTCGAACGCGGCCCAGTGGACGAGGTAATAGGGCCGCATGGTTTTCGGGTTGACCGAGACCTTGGCCGTCTGCGCAAGGGTGAACGGGCCGAAGGTCGCCTCGCTCTTGACGTCCTCCAGATAGAGCCGCTCGGCCATCGACTTCTGTAGCGCCTCGGGAAATTCCTTATGGCGCAGGATGAAGTCGGCCATCTCCTCGCGCAGCTCGCCGACCTGCGGGATGTTGGCCAGGCGGGCATCGGCCTGCTGGCGGTCGTTTTCCAGCTCGAGCAGGTTCTGGAAGACGGGATAGCCGCTTTCGGCGCGCGAGATGCGGAAGGTGTCCATGAAGCCCAGCCGGTTGCGCCAGCAGGCAAAGGACTTGTCGAGCCGCGCGATATACTCGGCGACGATCCTGGCGACGATGCCGTGCCGGTAGAGCGGCGAGCGGTCGTCGCGCATGAACACTTCCAGCCCGCTCAGCGCCGCCGTGATGGCGGAAAAATAGTGTGCCGCGGCGTCGTTCTCAGGTGTCATGTGGCTGCCGTGGAAATGAAATCAGCGCCGCCGCCTATTGCTGCACATAGTTGGCGGCGTTGTGCTTCTTCATCACATCGTCGAAGCGGCGGGCGAAAGCATCGTCGGCAAGCTTCTTGCGGCGCTGGATGTCGGCTGAAGCCACCATGTTCTTCTCATGCATCTCGAGCAGGTCGCCGATATGCTTCTGCGAGGCGGCGCCGATGCCGGCCATCGTCTCCTCGGCCGTGTTGTCGACCTGGCTGCCCAGCGTGTTGATCTTGTGGGCGACGTCCTGCTGGGCGGCGGTCTTGAGCGAATCTTCCAGCGCCTTGTAGAGGACGATGCGCTGCTCGGTGTCGATGGTCAGCTTGTTGATCAGGGTCGACTGCGCGGCAATCTGGTTGTTGAGTGAATCGACGAAGGTCTGGAACATCGAGGTGTAGCGCTCCAGCGTCTGGCTTTCGGCCAGCAGCTCCTGCTCCTTGGCCTGCTTTTCATTATATTCGGTCGCCATTTTGGAGCGCTCGCCCTCAAGCTCGGTGCGCTCCTTCTGGGTCGTGGAGGCGGCGATCTTGTTTTCGATGTCGAGCAGCATCGGGTTCAATTCCTCGATGCGCTTCTGCACCGCTTCAAGGTTGGTCATCGTCACCTTGCGGCGCTCGATAACCTGCGAAAGGCTGGCTTCGGAGGTCTTGTAGCGCTGGTCGAGGACCTGCTTCTGCGCCTTCAGGATGCCGACGATGGTGTCCGACTTTGCCAGCAGCTCCTGCAGATTGCCGGCGAGCGACATGTTGCGGACGCGGTCGGTGCGCATGCGCTGCTTGCGCTGCGCCGAAAAGACACCGACGAAGTTTTCCCAGCCGGTGTAGTTCTTCATGCTTTCGAACTCGGCGCCGAAGACATTGGTTGCGTCCTCGAGCCCGATGATCAGGTCGGCAATATTGCCTTCCATGACTTTCTGCTGCTTGAGCACGTCCTCGATGCGGGCGTTCTCGATGTCGAAATTGGCGTCGCCGATCTTCTTGTCGGCCTGAGCAAGCGTGTCGAGCACGGTGCCGGACTGCTCGATCTTGCTGCGCATGTCCTGCACGACCTGCTTGGTCTTGGCAATTTCGGCATCGAAATTCTGCAATGTCGCCATTGGGGCCTCCCGCTTCGGCATCCGTTTCCGTGTCGTGGCGGCGAATATATGTGGGGCTTCAAGGGATTGAAAGAAGGAAGACAAAGGGAAGCGTCAAAACAAAAGAATTGGTTAGGTCCTTGAAAGGCAAGGCAAGCATGCGCATGGCGCCTAGTAACGCGCACCATCATCGAGCAGCTTTTGCTGACATGCCTTAAGGTCTTGTTTTTGCGACCGGCCATGAAACAGTGCCGGCAAATATCTTGCGGCGGCGATGCCGGTTTCACCGGCGGCGGTCAGGGCTTGAAGCGGTTTCCGGACGACATCCGGCTCTAGAGCGGTTCAGCGTTTCACGGAATCGCCGAACCGCTATAAGTCTTTGTTTTTACACAATTCCGGACGGAAAACCGCTACCCACTTTTCCTGGAATTGCTCTATGCAGGCTTTCGGCTCAGCGGTTGACAAAGCCGATGAAGTCGTCGGGCGCCGCCCGACCCATCTCCTCTTCCCAATGTCTGCGGCAGAGCGAGACATAGACGTCCTTGCCGATCGCCACCTGCTCGCCCTGCTTCGCCACCTTGCCGTCAGGCCCCAGGCGCACCACCATCGTCGCCTTGCGGCCGCAACGGCAGATGGTGCGGACCTCGCGCAGGTCGTCGGCGATGGCGAGCAGAGCGCGCGAGCCGGAGAACAGATTACCCTGGAAGTCGGTGCGCAGGCCGTAGCACATGACCGGAATGCCTAGACGGTCGGCGATGCGGGCGAGCTGCCAGACCTGCTCTTCCTCGAGGAACTGCGCCTCGTCGACGAAGATGCAATGCACAGGGCCATGCCGATGGTGCTCGGCGACCGTGGCATAGAGGTCGTCGCCGTCGCGGAAAATCTCTGCCTCGGATTCGAGACCGATGCGCGACGAGATCAGCCCGGTGTCGCCCTTACGATAGTGGCCGGCGACGAACAGCATCGTCGACATGCCGCGTTCGCGATAATTGTAGGACGCCTGCAAGAGCATCGTCGTCTTGCCGGCGTTCATCGTGGCGTAGTGGAAGTAAAGCTTGGCCATGTCGCTCTTTTGGGTGTGTCGGGATTCAGGCGAGGCCGGCCCGACCTGAATCTCGACACACCCTAAGCCGACTTGCCGCGGCTCGGGGAGAGGGCACCGGCTCCGTCCACCAAAAACTCGATGTCGTTCAAAAAGCTGTCATGTCGCTTAATGGCCAGCGCGCGCCGTTCGTCGCGACGTTGAACCGCTTGAAACAACATCAAAATGGTGTTTGGCTGACGAAACAAGGCGGGCGCAAGAACCGTGACTTCGCTTTGCCTCGAAAATCCAATGGGAGATAAGTTCATGTCGCGTATGAAATCTTTCGTCGCAGGCCTCGGCCTTGCGGCGTTCCTGTCGACAACCGCCGCCAATGCCGGCGATCCGGCGAGCTGCAAGGCCGTGCGGCTGTCGGATGTCGGCTGGACCGACATCCAGGCCACCACGGGCCTCGCCTCGGTGCTGCTCACCGCGCTCGGCTATGAGCCGCAGACGATCCAGCTTTCGGTGCCGGTGACCATGGCCTCGCTGAAGAACAAGGACCTGGACGTCTTCCTCGGCAATTGGATGCCGTCGATGACCAACGACATCAAGGACTACACCAAGGAAGGCTCGATCGAGACGATCAGCACCAACCTGACCGGCGCAGGCTATGGCATCGTCGTGCCGACCTATGTCGCGGATGCCGGTGTCAAGACGCTGACCGATCTCGGCAAGTTCAAGGACAAGTTCAACGGCAAGATTTACGGCATCGAGGCCGGCAATGACGGCAACCGCATCATCCTGGACATGATCAAGAACCCGAAGGACAACCTCGAAGGCTTCGAGCTGGTCGAATCCTCGGAGGCCGGCATGCTGACGCAGGCCGAGCAGTCGATGAAGAACAATGAGTGGATCGCCTTCCTCGGCTGGACGCCGCATCCGGTGATGGGCGCCATGAAGATCACCTATCTCGACGGCATGGGCGACAGCGGCTTCGGCGCCGCCACCGTCTATACCATCGTGCGCAAGGGCTACACCACCGAATGCCCGAACGCCGGCAAGTTCATCGCCAACCTGAAGTTCAATCTCGACATGGAAGGCGAGATGATGGACGCGATCCTCAAGGGTGGCGATCCGCAGACGGTGGCGACCGATTGGCTGAAGAAGCATCCGGACGCGGTGGCGCCCTGGATCGCCGGCGTCACCACCTTTGATGGCGGCGACGCGGCGGCTGCCGTCAAGACCGCGCTCGGGGGCTGATCCGCTTGGGACCGGCATGATTTCCGAAAAAGGGCAGCCCTCGAAGAGGCTGCCCTTTTTCATATGCCTGGAGACGTGACAGGATAACCGTGCGGCGAGCGCGGCGAAGCCGAGAGGGGAAAGATGGATCCGATTTCTAAATTCCTGACCGACTACAAAATTCCGATCGGGCCATGGGGCAAGGCTTTCTTCGGTTTCCTGACCGACAATTTCGACACCATCTTCCGCGCATTTTCAAACGGTCTGAATTTCATCCTCGACGGAGCAGTGAGCCTCCTGCTCATGGTGCCGCCGGTTTTGTTGGCCCTGGTCATCGCGTTCATCGCCTGGCTCTTACAGCGTTCGCGGCCGCTCGCCATCGGCGTCTTCCTCGGCCTGATCTTCATCATCAACCAGAATCTGTGGAAACAGACGGTGCAGACGCTGGTGCTGGTCGTTGCCGCCGCCGCAATGGCAATGGCGATCGGCGTGCCGCTCGGCATCTGGGCGGCGCACAAGCCGAAGGTCTACCGCGTCATGCTGCCGGTGCTCGACCTGATGCAGACGCTGCCGACCTTCGTCTACCTGATACCGGTGCTCACCCTGTTCGGGCTCGGCAATGCGCCCGGCCTCATCGTCACCATCATCTTCGTCATCCCGACGGCCGTTCGGCTCACCCATCTCGGCGTCGTTTCGGTGCCCAAGGCAATCATCGAAGCGGGCGAGGCGTTCGGCGCCACCAAGCGCCAGCTTCTGTGGAAAGTGGAGCTGCCCTCGGCGCTGCCGACCATCATGGCGGGTCTGACGCAGTCGATCATGCTGTCGCTGTCGATGGTGGTGTTCGCCGCCCTGATCGGCGCCGGCGGCCTCGGCACGGAAATCAACCGGGCGCTCGGCTCGCGCCGCATCGATCTCGGGCTTGAGGCGGGCCTCGCGATCGTCGTGCTCGCCATCGTGCTCGACCGCATGACCCGCATCGGCGTTGGAGGCAAGAAATGACCGTCGCGGTTGATTTCAAGAATGTAGACATCGTCTTCGGCGCCGATCAGGCCGGTTCGCTGGCGCTGATCGATCAGGGCGCCACCCGTGCCGAGATCCTCGAAAAGACCGGCAATGTGCTCGGATGCGCCGACGCCAGCCTCACCGTGCATGAAGGCGAGATCTCGGTGTTGATGGGCTTGTCCGGTTCCGGCAAGTCGACGCTGCTGCGGGCCGTCAACCGGCTCAACGTCGTGTCGCGCGGCCAGGTGCTCGTCAAGGACGGCGACCGCATCGTCGATGTCGTCACCTGCGACGAGGCGACCTTGCGGCGGTTGCGCCAGAAGCAGGTGGCCATGGTATTCCAGCAGTTCGGCCTGCTGCCCTGGCGCACGGTCGAGGAAAATGTCGGCTTTGGCCTCGAGCTTGCCGGCGTGCCGGAGGCGGAACGCAAGGCGCGCGTGCAGAAGCAATTGCAGCTGGTCCATCTCGACCAATGGTCGAAGAAATATGCTCATGAGCTTTCCGGCGGCATGCAGCAGCGCGTCGGTCTCGCCCGGGCTTTCGCCACCGAGGCGCCGATCCTGTTGATGGACGAGCCGTTCTCGGCGCTCGACCCGCTTATCCGCACCAAGCTGCAGGACGAATTGCTGCAGCTCCAGGCCGAGCTGAAGAAGACCATCATCTTCGTCAGCCACGACCTCGAGGAGGCGCTGAAGATCGGCAGTCACATCACGATCATGGAGGGCGGCCGCATCGTGCAGACCGGCGCGCCGGAAGACATCGTCTTGCGCCCTGCCAACGACTATGTCCGCGACTTCATCGCCAATGTGAATCCGCTGTCGGTGCTGACGGCGTGGAACGTGATGCGGGACCGTCGCGACCTGGAGCACGGCGATAACGGCTGGGTGTGGCTCGACCGGCGCAAGACGACACGCTTCAAGATCGACGACCACGGCCTTGTGGCGGCGGCCGAGCGCGACGGCAAGCCGGCGGTGTGGGTGTCCTGCGCCGATGTCGAGCGCCAGCCGGAGGAGGGCGCCCAGGTGTTCTGGGCCAATCCCGGCACCCCGCTGAAAACGGTGATGCTCGCCATGCACCGGTCGCAGACGGCGCCGGTGGCGCTGTTCGATGAAGGCTCGCGCTTCGTCGGCTCGATTGGCATCAGGGACGTGCTGAGTGCTGTGCTGAGGCGGTAGGTTTCAGCCTTTTGGACGGGCGCGAGTTGTGCCGCTGGCGGGCAGCTCGCGCTTGTTCTAGACTGGCCGGCAGCCGAACAACCGGCGTCAGGCGAAAGAGGCGCGAATGATCTTCCGTCAGCTCTTCGATTCCGTTTCGGGCACCTATTCCTATCTGCTCGCCAGCCGGCGCGGCGGCGAGGCGCTGATCATCGATCCGGTGCTGGAGAAGGTCGAGCGATATCTGCAGCTGGTCAATGAGCTGGACCTGAGGCTGGTCAAGGCGGTCGACACGCATCTTCATGCCGACCACATCACCGGACTCGGCGCGCTGCGCGACAAGACGCATTGCGTGACCGTGATGGGTGAGCAGACCAAGGCCGACGTGGTGTCGATGCGGCTTGCCGACGGCGACAAGCTCGGCATCGAAGGCCTGGCGCTCGACGTCATCTACACGCCGGGCCACACCGACGATTCCTACAGCTTCATCCTGCCGGATCGTGTGTTCACCGGCGACACGCTGCTCATCCGCGGCACCGGCCGCACCGACTTCCAGAACGGCGATCCGCGCCAGCAATATGAATCGATCTTCGGCCGCCTGCTCAAGCTGCCCGACGAGACGCTGATCTTCCCGGCGCATGACTATAAGGGCGAGACCGTGTCGACGATCGGCGAGGAAAAGGCCTTCAATCCGCGCCTGCAGGTGAAGTCGGTCGACGAGTATGTGAACATCATGAACAATCTCAATCTGTCCAACCCGAAAATGATGGATGTGGCCGTGCCCGCCAACATGCGGGTCGGGCTGCATCAGGACGACATCGCCAGCCGCGGCTGGGCGGTCAGCGCGGAGCAGGCGCTGGCGCTGGTCGGGCGACCCGACGTGGCGCTGATCGACCTGCGCGAGCAAACCGAGCGCGAGCGGCACGGGGTCATCCCCGGCGCGATCCATCTGCCCTATGCGCGGCTTCAGGAAAACATTGCCGCCGGCGGCATGCTGCACGAGCTGGCGAAATCGACCAGCAAACAGATCCTGTTCTACTGCGCCTTCGGCGAGCGCTCGGCGATGGCGGTGCAAGCGGCGCAGGATGTCGGGATTTCCAGCGCCCGCCATATCCAGGGCGGCATCGACGCCTGGCGGAAAGCCAGCGGCCCGCTGATGCATTAAAGCGCGTCGCACTTCTGGGCGACATGCACTAGTGCGTTTCACCGTTTCACGGAAACGGCGAAACGCCCTATCTCTTTGTTTTTTACGCAATTCCGGACGGAAAACCGCTCACACTTTTCCTGGAATTGCTCTAGGCGCGCCGGCCAGGTTCAGTTCAGCCCGATGAGCTTGGCGCCGTTCCGGAACAGGGTTTCTCCATCCCGGTCGAAACGGAATGTCGCGATGAAATCGTCGGCGCGATAGTTCGGCAAGGTGTTGCGGATCGCGGCGGCGAAGGTTCGCGCCTCCTCCTGCCGGCCGGCCAGCGCCAGGCAATGGGCGGCGATCGCCAGGATGATGACATGGGCGTTTGGCCTTGCGGCCGCCTTCAGCGCCCATTCGGCCGCCGCTTCGAATTCGCCGAGCCGCGCATGCGCCATGGCGCGCGCGCCCATCATGCCGAACAGCAGCGGATCGAAGGGGCTGAGATGACGCGAATGGTCGGATGAGCCGATCGCCGATTGCGGGTCGCCCGATTGCGAATGGACGAAGGACAGCGCGTAGTGGCCGAGCGCGAAATTGGGGCTGAGGTCGACGGCGCTCGCGAGCTCCAGCAGCGAGCCGTCCTGCTCGCCGCGCAGCCATAGCGCGCGGCCCATCGCCCAATGGGCGGCGGGGTTGCGGTCGTCGACCAAAAGGCTCTGGCCGGCGCTTTCGAAGGCAAGCGCGGTCTCGCGGTCGCGGTCGCCCCAGCGCTGGAAAGCATTCTGCCAGTGGGTGAAGGACATGCCGGCATAGGCGCGTGCGAAAGTAGGATCGAGCTTCAGTGCCTCGCCGAAGAAATGCTGCGCCAGCTCGTTTTCCTGGCGGGTGAAGCGATACATGTGCCAAAGGCCGCGATGGTAAGCCTCCCAGGCATTGAGCGAGTTTGGCGCTTTCAGCAATGCGCGGTTGCGCTCCACCGTCGCGATCTCGGCGGCGATCGATGAGACGATGCTGTTGCCGATATCCTCGATGACGATGAAGATGTCGTCGGGTTTATGCTCGAAGGTTTCCGCCCAAACGATCCTTGCCGTGCGGACCTCGACAAGCTCGACCGAGACGATGAACCTGCCCGGCAGAGCCCGCACCGAGCCCGTCGCGACATAGTCGACATTCAGCCTGCGCCCGGCGTCGTCCGGCGCAATGTTCTTCTCGGCGAGCGCGAAGACCGAGCCTCGGGCGATGACGAAAAAATCGCGAAGCTTGGCAAGCCGCGTGATGATGTCATGCGTGAGGCCATCGGCCAGCCCGCCGCGGAAGCCGCCACTGCCGGCGCTCTCCGCAAACGGCATCACCGCGAGCGAAGCCCGGCGCGTCGCCGCTGGTTCGGATTCGATCGCGGTGACCGGCAAGTCCGGGAGCGGGAAAGCCGGCCCGGATCGGGCGCATGGCGTTGCGCCGGCATTGCGGGCTCTTATCTCCTGCCACGCCTCGCGCAATGGCGTGAAATCCAGCTCTTCCGAATGGAACAGCTCCGCCGCGGTGGCAAGATGCTCCTCGCCGGCGCCGATCTGTCCGAGCCGCGCCAGATTTTCCAGCAGCGCCACATGTGCGCGGCCGTCGAAGGGCGCAAGTTCCAGCCATTTGTCGATATAGGGGCCGGCCTCATCGGCTCCCTGCGGGACAAGGCCGATAATGTGCTCCAGGACCGCGACATGGCATGTGCTGAAACGGCGGCGCTGCGCCGTCAGCCAGCTGCCGAAATGCGGGCTGCGATCGAGTTCCAGGCCATCAAGGAAGTCGCCGGCGAATAGTAGCGCAAGTGTCCGCAGGCGGTCGAGGCCAAGTGTCTCGATCCCGCCCGCCACCGCGGCAGCGGCCTCGACGGCATCGACGCTCACATCGCCGAGGCGAAGCGCCACGGTGTCGCCTTCCGTCTCGATTCGGCGCAAGCCCGGTTCGTCGAGCGCGGCACGCAGCTTGCTCAGGCACCAGCGCAACTCGCCGCGCGGATCGTTGGGCACGTCCCAGAGAAGTTCGCAAAGACGGCTGCGGCTGACTGGGTGGGGCGCCAGCGCCAGATAAGCAAGCAGGGCGCGCAGCTTGCGTGACGAAGGCAAGGCCACAGGAACATCGTCGCGCATGATCGTAAACGGGCCGAGCAGCCTGATCGAAAGGCTGGCTGCCATGCCTTTCAGAGTCGACCGAACGGATTCCACGTCCGTTTCCACGCTCGCTCCCACGTCGAACAGTTGGTCCATGTTCTATCACCAAACACGACAGGGCGCATCCGGCAGCGAATTTTCGAGCCGGACGCGGCCTTTGCCGAATTGCCGGCAAGTCACACGCAACTAGCGCGGCAAGGTGTCGAAACCGCGCCGCCCAATCCGCCGGTTTGTAACCGGCACGTGAGGAGATCGAGGAGAGAGCCATGTTGCATCAATTGAAAATCAGGACCACGGCCGGTCGCGGCCGGCTGTTCGACAGCATTCTCGATACCGTCGGCGACACGCCGGTCATCCGCGTCAACAATCTCGGGCCAGGTCACGCGACGATCTATGTGAAGGCGGAGTTCTTCAACCCGGCGGCCTCGGTGAAGGACCGGCTGGCGCTCAACATCATCGAGGAAGGCGAGCGCAGCGGTAAGCTCAAGCCAGGCCAGACGGTGGTCGAGGCGACGAGCGGCAACACCGGCATCGGCCTCGCCATGGTCTGCGCGCAGAAAGGTTATCCGCTGGTGGTGACGATGGCCGACAGCTTCTCCATCGAGCGCCGCAAGCTGATGCGCATGCTCGGCGCCAAGGTGGTGCTGACGCCGCGCGCCCAGAAGGGCTTCGGTATGTACAAGAAGGCGGTCGAGCTTGCCGAGGCCAATAGCTGGTTCCTGGCGCGCCAGTTTGAGACCGAGGCCAATGCCGCCATTCACGAGGCGACGACGGCGCGCGAGATCATCAATGACTTCGCCGGCTCGAGGCTGGACGTGCTTGTCACCGGCTACGGCACGGGCGGCACGGTGGCCGGCGTGGGCCGCGTGCTGCGCCGCGAGCGGCCGGAGGTGAAGATCGTGCTCGCCGAGCCGGCGAACGCGCAGCTGATCGGCAGCGGCAAGGCCCAGGAGCGCGGCGCCGGCGGCGCGCCGTCCGCCAGCCATCCGGCCTTCGAACCGCATCCGATCCAGGGCTGGACGCCGGACTTCATCCCCAACGTGCTGCAGGAGGCGATCGACCAACGCTATTATGACGAGGTGGTGCCGATCCCCGGTCCCGAAGGCATCAAATGGACGAAGGCGCTGGCGCGGCAGGAGGGCATCTTCACCGGCATCTCCGGCGGCGCCACTTTCGCCGTGGCGCGGCAGATCGCGGGCAAGGCCCCGGCCGGCTCGGTGATCCTGTGCATGCTGCCCGACACGGGGGAGCGCTACATGTCGACGCCGCTTTTCGACGGCATCGAGGCCGAGATGGACGCCGAGGAGACGGCGCTGTCGCGCTCGACGCCGAGCTGCCAGTTCGAAGGCTGAGAACAGAAACGCGACGCCGCCCCCGCATGGCGGCGTCGTTCTTTTATGCGCGGGTCGACCCACGCCGGCGGGAGAGGCGAGATGGATATATTTCCGGAAGCGACCAACGCGGAGGAAACGCTCGATCCGCCGGATTGGGCCGATGTGGGAGCGCTCTCGCACCGAATCCTCGACGATGCCATCGCCTATCTCGAGGATGTCCGCAACCGGCCGGTCTGGCGCGAGATGCCGGCCGAGGTGCGGGCATTCTTCGGCGCACCTTTGCCGCGCTCGCCGGCGCCGGCGGCTGACGTCTATGACGACGTCGCCCGCAACGTGATGCCTTATCCGATGGGCAACATCCATCCGCGTTTCTGGTCCTGGTATATGGGATCCAGCAACTTCACCGGCGCGCTCGGCGATTTCCTGGCGGCGATCCAGGGCTCCAATCTCGGCGGCGGCAACCATGCCGCCGCACTGATGGACAGCCAGGTCGTCAACTGGATGAAGGAGATGGTCGGTTTCCCAGCCTCGGCCAGCGGCACCCTGGTCAGCGGCGGCTCGATGGCCAACATTATCGGACTGACCGTGGCGCGCAACGTCAAGGCAGGCGTCGACGTGCGCGAGCGGGGTGTCGGCGCCATGCCGAAGCCGTTGCGCTACTACGCCTCGGACCAGGTCCATTCCTGTCATCGCAAGGCTGTGGAGGCGCTCGGCCTCGGCAATCAGGCGCTGCGGCGCATCCAGACCGATGCCGGCTTGCGCATCGATATCGCCGCGCTCAAGGCGGCAATCGCGGAGGACCGCGAGGCGGGCTTCAGGCCGGCCTGCGTGATCGGCACCGCCGGCACCGTCAACGCCGGCGCGGTCGACGACCTGCGGGCGCTGGCGAGCGTGGCGGCCGAAGAGGCTCTCTGGTTCCATGTCGACGGCTGCATCGGCGCGCTCATCGCGATCGCGCCTAAGAACCGATCGCTCGTCGCCGGCATCGAACAGGCGGATTCGATCGCACTCGATCCGCATAAATGGCTGCACGCGCCGTTCGAAGCCGGCTGCGCCCTGGTGCGAGACGCATCCCAGCACCGCAACACGTTTGCCGTGACGCCGGAATATCTGAAATCGACGCCGCGGGGCCTGGCCTCCGGAGAGTGGCTGCACGATTATGGGCTTCAAACGTCGCGCGGCTTCCGTGCGCTCAAGATCTGGATGGCGCTGAAGGAGCATGGCGTCGAGAAGTTCGGCCGCCTGATCGACCAGAACATCGCCCAGGCCCGCCACCTCACCCGCCTGATCGAGGCGGAGCCGGCGCTCGAACTGATGGCGCCAACCACCATCAACATCGTCAGCTTCCGCCACCGGCTGGATGGCGCGTCGGAGGAAAAGCTCAAGGCGTTCAACACCGAGATCATGCTGAGACTCCAGGAGGAGGGCATCGCGGCCTTGTCCGACACCACGGTGCAGGGCCGGCATTGCCTGAGGGTGGCAATCGCCAATCACCGCACTCGCCGGGACGATCTCGACCTGCTGGTCGCGGAGATGCTCCGGCTGGGACGGGAAATCGCGGCTACCGCGACATTAATGTGAAACGCGGACCTAAGCGTAATTCAACCAGCCTGCAGCGTGGCGCCCGGAAGATAGAGCATGATCGGTCGGATCTCGTAGACGGCGCTTGGGTTCACGCGCTTGAGATCGCGCGCCGCGGCGATCGCTTCGTCCCGGTTCGCGCAGTCGAGGACATAGAGGCCGAGCAACTGCTCCTTGGTTTCGGCGAAGGGACCGTCGATCACCAAGCCGTCGCCCGGACCGCGCAGCGTCACGGCCTTGGCCGTCGCGCCGAGCCTGGCCGCGGGCCCGAGCTTGCCCTCGCGCGTCAGCCTGTCGTTGACCTCGAGCAGGTCTTTCATCAGCGCCGCATCCTCATCGGGCGACCAGGACTGCACGGTGTCTTCGACATGATAGGCAAGGACGGCGTAGAACATGGGTGGATTTCCCTCGTGACCAGGCGGGCCGCACTATCACAAGGATGGTTCGGCTGATCCAGTGGCGCCGGTGGCGGACAGAGCCCACTCCTGACTCAAGCTGCCAGCGGCAGCCGCAGCTCCGTCAACAGCCCGCCACCGGGGTAGTTGGAGAGATCGACCTCGCCGCCGGCGCCGCGCGCGATGTTGCGGGCGATAGTGAGGCCGAGGCCTAGACCGCCGGTGGTGCGGTTGCGCGATTCCTCCAGCCGCACGAAGGAGCCGAACACCGCGTCCAGCTTCGCCTGCGGGATGCCGGGGCCCTCGTCGCGGATCGAAAGCGTGATCATGTCGCCCGATCGCCGCACGCCGAGATGCGCCTTCTTGCCGTAGGTCACCGCATTTTGGATGAGATTGGTGACGCAGCGCCGCAGCGCCACCGGCCGCGCGACGCAGATCAGGCCGCGCGACGGGACCACGCCTTCGTCGAAGGACGCGCCGTCGAAGGAATCCGCCACCGATTCCACCAGCGACCAGAAATCGATCCGCTCGGCCTTTTCCTCTGTCACCTCGAATTTGGCGAAGTCGATGACCGAGCTGGCGATACTTTCGATGTCGGCGAGGTCATGCGCCAGCGCCTCGCGCGCGGGCGACCTGCGCAACAGTTCGAGGCGCAGGCGCATCCGGGTCAGCGGCGTGCGCAGATCATGCGCCAGTGCTGCCGCGAGATGCTCGCGGTCCTCGACATAATCGCGCAGCCGCATCTGCATGGCGTTTATCGCTTTCGCGGCGGCGCGGATCTCGCGGCTTCCGCTCTCGGCGATCGGCGGGCTTTTCAGGTCATTGCCGATGCGCGTCACCGCCGTTTCCATCATCCGATAGGGCGCGGTCAGCCGGCGCAGCGACCAGATCGACATGATGATGATCAAGCCGGCGATCAGTGAGTAAAGCGGCAGGCTGTCGAGGCTCAGAATCGGTCCCGCCGGCGTGATCGGTTCGGTGAAATTCAGCCACTGCCCGTCGGAAAAGCGCAGCGAGGCGGTCAGCTTATCGCTTTGCGCGAAATCCGCGGCCAGGACCAGCAGGTCGCGCTCGACCTGGCCGACATCCTTGTTCACCGCCTGCCCGTCCGGGACATCGGCCTCCTGGGTGGCCGGATCGCGCCGCACGCGCGCATCGGTGATGCCGAACTTCGACAAGCGTCCGACCAGGATATCCTCCAACTCGGCAAGCTGGTCGTCGCCGGCGATCGAAGAGGTGACGGCGGGCGTGTCCGAAACCGTCAGCGCATAGGTCGAGTTGAACAGGCCGGAGGCGGTTGCCTTGCGCTCTTCGGGCGTGGCGTCATGCATCAGCTGCACCAGCGAATAGGCGCGGTCGTTCAACCGGTAGAGATCGACGACGCCGTTGGCGGCGGCTCGATCGCGCGCGACGATGTAAAGCGTCGTCACCTGGCTCAGCATGAGACCGGCAATGACGATGAGCAGCACCCAGACTGGCAGGGTCTGCGGCAGGAAGCGTCTCATTCGGCCGTCGTCTCGGGCAGGAACTGATAGCCGCCGCTGCGCACGGTCAGGATCAGTTTCGGCGTTTTCGGATCGTCTTCCATCTTGCGGCGTAGCCGGCTCACCAGAATGTCGACGCTGCGGTCGAAGCTGTAGCCGGTGTCGCCGCCGGACAGCTCGATCAGCTGCTCACGGGTAAGCACGCGCTGCGCGCTCTTGACGAAGGTCTGCAGCAAGTTGAACTCCGCCATCGTCAGCTCAACCCGGACGTCGTCGGGCGCCGTCAGGCGGCGGCGCGCGCAATCCATGGTCCAGCCGGCAAAGCGGTAGACCTGCCTGGCGGCGGGCCGACGCGGCTCGGCGCTGCCGTTGCGTCTCAGCACGGCGCGGATGCGGGCCAACAGCTCGCGCGGATCGAAGGGCTTGGGCACGTAGTCGTCGGCGCCCATTTCGAGGCCCACAACGCGGTCGGTCGTTTCGGTGACCGCGGTCAGCATGATGATCGGCGTGGTGTAGTTGGCGCGGATCTCGCGGCACAGCTCAAGTCCGCTTTTGCCGGGCAGCATCACGTCGAGAACGATCAGGTCGACCGGCGTGCGGCGCAGGACCGCTTCCATCTCGGTGCCGTCGCCGGCCACCGTCGTGTGCAGCCCGCGCTTGTGGAAGAACTCCTGCAGCAGGTCGCGTATGCCCTTGTCGTCGTCGACGATCAGTATGTGCGCATCGGATTTCACTCGAAACCTATGATTCTCTTTGCCGGCTCTTGCTGGATATCCGTTCGAGACAACCCACACGATAGAATTCGGGCCACATCTTGGCCAGTGGCCGCGATCGCCGCGCCGGGCGGATTCCTCAGAAACAATCCAGAAACAAAATTCTACAGTTGGGAAAAACTGGTGAAAAATTTCAAGGGCATAAACGGTGCCGTGGCGGTCAGGTCATCGGCTGCGACGCGAGTTTCCGGAGTAACGGACAAGACCAATGCAGAGGTTCTGGATCAGCGTGGTGGGTGCTTTGCTCAGCATATCGCTCATCACAGCCGCGGACGGCGCCTCCACCGCAAAGGTCGTCGCTCCGCTCACCCGGACCGAGCGCTGCACCAATCTGAGCCGTCAGGTTGACGAAGCTCTCGAAACCCATGCCGCGGCAACGCAGGTCACCGCGGCGAAAGCACTGCAAAGAAGGGGAAACCGGTTCTGCGCCAACAAGAAGCAGGCACAGGGAATCCGGATGCTCGCAAATGCTTTGAAGCTGCTTGGAGTGGCACCGATCGATCCCGTTCAGTGACACCCACCCAGACCCGCAAGAAAAAGGAAATGAAGCCATGAAGAAGTCCATCCTCTCCGCCCTCGGCCTCGGTGTTGCTCTCGCCTTTGCGATGCCGGCGCTCGGCAACGCCGCCGCCACGACGACGGCTGCCCCGGCTGCTTCGACCGCGACCACCACGGCTGCTCCGGCGGATAGCACGGCTGCGAAGCCGATGAAGAAGGTCGCTGCCAAGAAGGCCTGCAAAGTGACCAAGACGCACAAGTGCCCGGTCAAGAAGAAAGCGTCGGCTGCGAAGCCCGTTGCTGCGAAGCCGGCTGCCAAGAAGCCCTGATCCAGCGCTCTGCGCCACTAGACGAAGCCGCTCCGGTCGATTTCGGCAGGGGCGGCTTGCTTGCGGCAGGGAGCCCGAAATCGGCAGGTTTCCACCGCGCTCAAGTCCTATCCTTAACCCGATCGCAATGCCGGTGCTGTAGGACAGTCCGCATGAAGAAGCGGTTTTCGTCCCTGATGCGTTCGCTGACCCTCGGCGGCCTGATCGCCACGGCGGCGGCGCGGTCGTTGATGATCTTTACCGCAAGCCCCGTGCCGGATCCGGCCAGCGGCAGGACCGAGCCCGAGCTGTTCGCTCCGCTGATCTCTTCAAGCTTCGACTACATCACGCCGGCGCAGTCCTGGGTCCTGATCCTGCTGGCCGGTGCGACCGTGATCGGCTTTGTCGCCTGGATGTTGTTCGCCTTCGTCGAACGCGGCTCCGACATGGATGGCGGTGCAGGTTCCGGCAGATCGGGCACCGCGTTGCGCCGCCAGGGCCGTTGACCGTTCGGCAGTGATTCCCCACATAGGGCTGATGGTCCAAGCCGGCATTACCCGCGCGTGGAATTGGACGTATATTTGCTGCGTGACAGAATGAGAGCGAGAGAGCCCAGTTCTCGCTGGTGGATCCGATGCCCGAAACCGTCCTCAAACCCCGCACTAAGACGCAGCCGAAAACCGAGCGGCCGAAGCTCTACAAGGTCATCCTCGTCAATGACGATTTCACGCCGCGCGAGTTCGTGGTGATGGTGCTCAAGGGCGAATTCAAGCTCAGTGAGGATCAGGCGCATCGCGTCATGATCACCGCGCATACGCGCGGCGTGTGCGTCGTCGCGGTGTTTACGCGCGATATCGCCGAGACCAAGGCGACGCGGGCGACCGACGCCGGCAAGGCCAAGGGCTATCCGCTGCTGTTCACCACAGAACCGGAAGAGTAGGGGCAGGCGCTTTCCCTTCTCCCCTTGTGGGAGAAGGTGGCCGCGAAGCGGCCGGATGAGGGGTGCTCCAGGGAACGCCGACGCCTCACTCCGCTGGAACACCCCTCATCCGTCTCGGCGCTGCGCGCCGATCCACCTTCTCCCACAAGGGGAGAAGGAAGAAGGTGGCGTCACCGCCCTTCGCGATACCACATCGAGCCGATGGCGAGCAGCAGCAGGCCGAGGCCAAGGAAACCGCCGAACAGCGGCACGCGCGACACGGCCTTGAGCGTGCTGTCGTCGGTGGTGCGCAGGCCGATCCAGTCGTCGCCCGACGCGGCCGCTGAAGAGCGGACGGGAACGATCGACGGCAGTGTCAAGCCGCCGGCGAGATTGCCGAGCGTCGACGACGGAGCCAGCCGCCGCACGCTGCCGCCGGTCGCCTCGGCGGGCGCCTTCAGCCGATCCTCGGTCGAGATCACGTCGGAAAATTCCGGCGCGTTGATCGGGCCGACATGGGCAAGCGCGGTAAGGTCGCCATTGCCGATCTGGTAAAGGCCGATCTCGCCGGTCTGCAGGCTGCCTGTGAAAATGCCGGGCTCGGCTTTCTCGAGCTTCACCGCCACCGCCTTGCCGGACGGCGTGATGACCTGGGCGGGACCGGGATCATCGCTCATCGTCTGGCGGCGGATTTCGAGCATCATGCCGCGGCCGTCGGCGGTTAGCCGTTCTTCTTCCAGTTCCGGCTCCTTCATCAGCCAGTGGGCGATGCGGCGATAAAGCTGGACATGCGGCCCGCCGCCCTCGAAGCCGCGCGCCCACAGCCAGCCCTGATCGGACAGGAGCATGCCGACACGGCCCTCGCCCTTGCGAGCGAGCAGGAGCAGGGGTCGATCGTCGGCGCCTTTCATCACCACTTCGCCTTCCGGGTTCTTGACGCCGATGGTGCGGAACCAGCGGCTCCAATGCGGCGGCTCGCTTGCCGAGCCGTCGAGCCCGCGCGTCACCGGATGGCGCTGGCCGAGATCGGTCAGGCGCGGGTAGAAGGCCTTGTCCACCACCTCGCCGGTCGGCATGGCCGGCAGCGCGGCGTTGAGCGGCGTGCGGGCGATGGAGTTCTCGCCGGCATATTCGGGGCCGGCGGCAATCAGCAGCGCGCCGCCCTTTTCGACATATTCGGAGATGTAGTCGTAATAGAGGATCGGCAGCACGTCGCGGTGCTGGTAGCGGTCGAAGATGATCAGATCGAAATCCTTGATCTTCTCGACGAACAGCTCGCGCGTCGGGAAAGCGATCAGCGACAGCTCATTGATCGGCGTTCCGTCCTGCTTTTCCGGCGGACGCAGGATCGTGAAGTGGACGAGATCGACCGACGCGTCCGACTTCAAAAGGTTGCGCCAGGTGCGCTCGCCGGCATGCGGTTCGCCGGAAACCAGGAGCACGCGCAGGTTCTCGCGGATGCCGTCGACCAGGGCAATCGCCCGGTTGTTGGCGTCGGTCAGTTCGCCGGGTTCCCGGTCGATGCCGAGCTGGACGATGTTGCGGCCGGCATTGGGTATGGTGACCGAGAGCTTCATCGGCTGGCCGACGGTCGCGTGCTCGACCGAGACCTGCTCGCCATTGACCGAGACGCGCACGTCCACCGGAGCGCCGTCGCCTTCCGTCGAGATGACGCGATAGGTCATGTCGAGCGGCTTGCCGACGAGACCGAAGCGCGGCGCGTTCTCGAAGCGGATGCGGCGGTCCTTCTCATGCTCGTTGCCGGTGATCAGCGCGTGCAGCGGCGCGTTGAACTCCGGCGCGCCGGCAGGCGCATCATGCACCTCGCCGTCGGTGATCATGACGGCACCGCCGATGCGCGACGGCGGCACGTCGCGGAAGACGCCTTCCAGCGCGCTGAACAGCCTGGTTTCGGTGCGCTCGTCGGCGGCTTCGGACTTGCCGGCCTCGATGACACGGACATCGAACTGCTTGAAGCGGGCAAGACGCTGCTGCAGGCCGGTCAGCGCCTCGTCGGTCTGCTTGGTGCGGTCGCCGATGTCCTGGCTCTGGCTGCGGTCGACGACGAGGGCGACGACGCTCTTCAGCGCCTCGCGTTCCTCGGCGAGGAAAACGGGATTGAGCAATGAAGCGGCAAGCGCGAGCAGCGCGATGAAGCGCAATGCCGAGCCGCGCTGGCGGAACCACAGGCCGACCAGCGCCAGCAAGAGCAACGGCACGAAGAGCAGGCCGAAGAGCGGCCAGGAGAGAAGCGGTTCGAATGAGATGGACCAGTTCATGATCTACTGCCCCAGCCGTTCGAGCAGCACCGGCACATGCACCTGATCGGATTTGTAGTTGCCGGTCAGCATGTACATCATGATGTTGACGCCGGCGCGTAGCGCGTAGATGCGCTGCATCGGATCCGGCGGCACGGTCGGCAGCATCGGATCGCCGTTCTCGTCGATGGCCCAGGCGCCGGCAAAATCATTGGCGGTGATCATGATCGGGGAGACGCCGTCGCCGGTGCGCACGGGGCGGTTCTCGGTGTTGCTGGCGTCGAGCGAGGCCTCGACCCAGAGCGGGCTGCCGTTGAAGCGGCCGGGGAACTCCGGAAGGATGAAGAAGGATTTGGTCAGCACGTGGTCCGACGGCACCGGCTCCAGCGGCGGCACGTTGAGATTGCCGAGGATGTCGCGCAGCCGCTCGGTCGCCGGGCTTGCCGAGCCGGCACCGATGCCGTTCGAAAACTGGTCGCGGGTATCGAACAGAACCGTGCCGCCCTGCTGCATATAGGCGTCGATGCGGGCGATCGCCGCCTGGCTGGGCATAGGCGCCGTCGCATCGATCGGCCAATAGATCAGCGGGAAGAAGGACAGCTCGTCCTTGGCGATGTCGACGCCCGCCGGCGGCCCGGGCTCAAGCGCGGTCTTTTCGATGAGGAAACGGGTGAGGCCTTCGAGGCCGGCGCGGCTGATCGAATCGACGCCCGGCTCGCCGGTGATGACATAGGCGATGCGGGTTTTCGAAATATCCTCGATCGCCTGGGTGTCGCCGGGCTTGGAATCATCGGCGCGGGCAAGATCGGCATGGCCGAAGAGGCCGCCCAGCACGACCAGAACGGCCGCGGCGGTCGCCGCCGTGCCTGCGCGGCGCGGCCGGCGCGCCAGCAGTCCGCCCATCCAGAACACGGCCAAAGTGTCGAGCACCATCAACAGCAGCGCGATGGCGACCAGCGGCCCCTTCAGGTTCTCCGATTCATCGAAGGCATAGGGGATGGCTGTCACCGGCAGCGAAACCTGCGGACGGACCAGCGGCGTGAACGTGCTCGACGCATCGAGCAGATTATGTGCGAAGACGCCCGTCTCGGAGCCGTAAAGGCCGGGCGGATTCTCCAGCGTCACCGGCAGCGGACCGGCGCCGGGCACCAGCGGTCGGGCATCCGGCGAGGGCGGCGTCAGCATGCCGTCGGCGCTGATCATGCGGTAGGGAGCGAGCGACGCGGCGGCGGCTTCGGCATTGGCGATCGCGGCTCCCTGGTTGCGCGACAATTGCACGACGCGCCGCAGCATCTCGACGAAGCTGCCGGAGATCGGCAGGTTCGACCAGGTCGCCTCGGGCGTGACATGGAAGAGCACCAGCGTGCCCTTGTCCTTCTTCATGCCCGTCACCAGCGGCGTGCCGTCGGCAAGCGTGGCCCAGGTACGCTCGACGATGTCGGGCGTCGGCTCGGCCAGAACCTGCCGGCTCACCGTCACCTCGGAGGGCGGCGAGAGGTCGGCGAAGGGGCCGCTCTTCGGGAATTCGGTCACCGCCTGCGGCGTCGTCCACGACAGCGCGCCGCCTAGCGCGCGCTCGCCGCTGCGCAGCCTGACCGGCAAAAGGTCGTCGTCATTGCCGGCCGCGGCAAGGCGGGGACCGGCAAAGCGCACCAGCGTGCCGCCCTTGTCGACCCAGTCGACCAGCCGCTGCTTGACCTGGGCCGGGATGGTGCCGACATCGGCCATGATGATCATCGCCGGCTTCTGGTCGAGAAGCTGTGGAATAGCGTCGGCGAGATCGGCGCTCGACGGCTCGACCAGATCGGCAAAGGGCTGCAGGGCGCGGCGAATGTAATAGAGCGGCGACAGAAGCGGCTGCGCCTGGTCGGCTTCGGCCTGCGACAGAAGGCCGACGCGGCGGCGTTTCGAGCTCTCGTCCAGCACGCGCACGGCGCCGGCCTGGTGCTCGCCGTCGAGCGCGATCGAAGCGAAGTCGTTGCGTAGCTCGAAGGGAACCGCCATCGTCCCCGTGGCGGTGGCTTCGCCCGGCGCGAAGGTCAGCGTCGCATCGGCGATGCGGCGGCCCTTGTCGTCGAAGGCGCCAGCGGTGACCTGCGCCGGCGCCGGATTGCCCGGCGCGCGAATGGCGCTCAAAGCGAAACCATCGACCTGGTTGTCGGCGCCGATCAGGCCGGTCACGGAAGGCCGGTCGGACGTGGCCCAGACCAGCCGTGTCGCATTCTTTTCGAGCAGCGTCTTGAAAGCGGCCTCGTCGCCTTTGGCGGCAAGCCCATCGGCGAGCACGGCGACGCTGGCACCCGGCAGGCGCTCCAACGCGGTGGCGACGCGGGCGTAGACGGCGGGCCTGTCGGTAGGAATCGGCCGCGGCTTGGCGGCGCGCAGGTGATCGAGCGCGCCCGAAGCGTCGAAAGGGCCGATCTCGGCATTGGGCTTCTCGGCGGTGAAGGCGATAACGACCGGCACGCCGTTCGAGCCGGCGTCGGCGATCAGCCGCTCGGCGGTGGCGACGCGCTTGTTCCAGTCGGCGGCGCTCGCCCAGCCATTGTCGACGACAAGCGCCAGGGCGGCGCCCTCCGCCGGCAGTTTTTCGCGCGGATTGAAGACCGGCTCGGCCAGCGCCATCACGATGAGCGCCGCCATCAGCAACCGAAGCAGCGTCAGCCACCACGGGCTTTGCTGCGGAGTTTCTTCGCGCCTCAGGACCCGAGCGAGGATTCTCAGGGGCGGGAAGACCTCCGTCTGCGGCCTGGGCGGGGTAAGGCGCAGCAGCCACCAGATCACCGGCAGCGCCAGAAGGCCCCACAGCACCATGGGCGCCCCGAACGAAAGCGGCAGCCAGCTCATGCAACCGCCCTTCCGAAATTGGTGCCGTCGGCGGTCATCGCCATGTGAACGCGCACCAGCGCTTCGGAGGCGAGTCGGTCGGTGTGGTTGACGGTGTAGCTCCAGCCGAGACGCTTGCACCAGGCGGCCAGTTCGTCGCGGCGGGCTCGGTATAGCAGGCGATATTCCTCGGCCAGCATCTCGGCGCGGCCGGCGGTCAGCTTGTCGCCGGTCTCGGGGTCGGTGAACTCGGTGCGGCCGGCATAGGGGAAGGTTTCTTCGGCCGGGTCGGCCACCTCGATCAGATGCGCGCGCACGCCGTGGCGGGCGAGCACGTCGAGCCAGGCCATGGTTTCCTCGACCGGATCGAGGAAATCACTGACCAGCACGATGTCGCAGAAGCGGCGGATGGCCGACAGATCGGGCTTGGCCGGAAGCGCGGCGGCGTGGCTGAGCTGGGCGGCGATCCGCTCGGCGCCGTTGCGGGCGGTGAACGGGTCGGTCAGGCCGGGCCAGGCGATGCGCTCGCCGCTGCGCGACAAGAGCTCGGCCAAGGCGAGCGCCAGCACCAGCGCGCGCGATTGCTTGGAGACGCTTGCCGCGGCGGATTTGTAGAGCATGGAAGGCGAGGGGTCGGCCCAGAGCCAGACGGTGTGCGCGGCTTCCCATTCGCGGTCGCGCACATAAGTATGGTCGTCTCTCGCGGAGCGGCGCCAGTCGATGCGCGAGGAATCGCCTTCCACATAGGGCCGGAACTGCCAGAAGTTCTCGCCGATGCCGCGCTTGCGGCGGCCATGCCAGCCGGCGATCACCGTGTTGACGATACGGCGCGCCTCGACCAGCAGGTCCGGCACCAATGAAGCCCGCAACCGGCCACGGGCGAGCGCGTCGCGCGTCGCAACCGGTGCCTGGACCTCGCCTATTCGACCCATCAGATGCCTTTTGCCAGCTTCGCCACCACGTCGCGCACGGAAGTGCCTTCGGCGCGGGCGGCGAAAGTCAGCGCCATGCGATGCTGCAGCACCGGTTCGGCCAAGGCGCGAACGTCGTCGACCGAGGGCGCCAACCTGCCATCATATAGGGCGCGGGCGCGGGCGCACAGGGTGAGCGCCTGGCTGGCGCGGGGACCTGGCCCCCAGGCGACGTGCTTGTCCGTCTCGGCATTGCCCTGGCCTGGCCGGGCCGAACGCACCAGCTTGAGGATCGCCTCGACGACGCTTTCCGGCACCGGCATGCGTCGGATCAGCGTCTGGATTTCCCTCAGCCGTGCCGGCTGCAGCACATTGTCGGCCTTGGCTTCGTCGACGCCGGTGGTTTCGAGCAGGATACGGCGTTCCGCCTCAATCTCGGGATAAAGGATGTCGACCTGCATCAGAAAGCGGTCGAGCTGAGCCTCCGGCAGCGGGTAGGTGCCTTCCTGTTCCAGCGGGTTCTGCGTCGCCAGCACGTGGAAGGGCGCGGGCAGGTCGTGGCGGGCGCCGGCGATGGTGACGTGATATTCCTGCATGGCCTGCAGCAGCGCCGATTGTGTGCGCGGCGAAGCGCGGTTGATCTCGTCGGCCATCAGCAATTGCGTGAAGATCGGCCCGGAAATGAAGCGGAAGGAGCGCTTGCCGAACTCGTCCTGCTCCATCACCTCGGAGCCGAGAATGTCCGACGGCATCAGGTCGGGCGTGAACTGGACGCGGCGCGAATCGAGGCCGAGCACGATGCCTAGTGTCTCGACCAGCTTGGTCTTGGCGAGGCCCGGCACGCCGACCAGCAGCGCATGACCGCCGGCCAGCAGAGCCACCAGCGTGCGCTCGACGACCGCCTCCTGGCCGAAGATCACCCTGCCGACCGCGTCGCGGATCCTGGAGATATCGGCCAGCGCCTTTTCGGCTTCCTCGATCATCGCTTTTTCGCTGATCGGGCTTTCCTTGATCATCACGCTCATGCCGTTCGATCCTTGTGGTTGGAAATGCCGGCCTGCACTCTCGATGCCGCAGAATGCCGCGATTCGGCCTCACCTGGCGCCTGTAATTGAACTTAAATCACAGACTCGGGCGGACAAGGCTGACAATCGGGACAACAGTGACTATTTCGTGACCATGGCCGAACGCAGCGAACATCGTGAACAAACGCCCGACGAACAGAGCGCTGGCGAGCACAGCTTGAGCAAACAGAGCCTGATCGGCGCCACAGAGGCGCGCGGCCTTGAGGCGCTGATCTCCCGCGCGGCCCGGGCCGGCAAGGGGCCGGCGCCGGTCGAGCGCTGGAATCCGGAGTTCTGCGGCGACCTCGACATGGAGATCAAGGCCGACGGGACCTGGTTCTATCTCGGCACGCCGATCGGCCGCATGCCGCTGGTGCAGCTCTTTTCCAGCGTGTTGCGCAAGGATGACGACGGCAAGACCTATCTGGTGACGCCGGTCGAGCGGGTTGGGATCCGCGTCGTCGACGCGCCCTTCATCGCCGTCGAAATGAACGTGTCCGGGAGCGGGAACGACCAGGTTGTCACCTTCCGCACCAATGTCGGCGATGTCGTCGCCGCCGGCCCCGGCCATGCGCTGCGCTTCGTCGACGAGGACGAAACCGGCGGACTGAAACCCTATGTGCTGGTGCGCGGACGACTGGAAGCGCTGGTGGCGCGTCCGGTGATGTATGAGTTGGTCGAGCATGGCGAGGAGATCGACATCGGCGGCAAGGCGATGTTCGCCATTCGCTCGGGCGGAGAGGTCTATCCGATCATGCCGGCCGAGAAACTGAAGCGGCTGAGCGCGTGATGGACCAGGTTACGCCGGCGGCGTTTTCGGTCGCGGATTTTCGGGCGCGCGTCGCGGCGCAAGCGGCGATCGTCCCCGGCGACGAATTCGGCGATCATCGCTTCAATCCCGGCCATCCCAGGCTCAAACACATCAAGCCGCTGCGCGACGCGGCGGTGCTGATTCCCGTGGTCGACCGCGCCGAGGGCGCCATGGTGCTGCTCACCAAGCGCGCCGAGAAACTGCGCAGCCATTCCGGCCAGGTGGCCTTTCCAGGCGGCACCATTGATGCGACCGATGCAAGCCCCGAGGCAACCGCTTTGCGCGAGACCTTCGAGGAGATCGGCCTCGAACGGGATTTCGTCGAGATCATCGGCCGCATGCCCGACTACGTCGCCGGCAGCGGCTACCGCATCGTGCCGGTGCTTGCCATCGTGCGCCAGGGTTTTTCGCTGACGCTCAATGCCGATGAGGTCGACGCGGCTTTCGAGGTGCCCCTGAGTTTCCTGATGGATCCGGCCAACCACGCGCGCGACAGCCGCATGTGGAACGAGCTCGAATGGTTCTTCTACGAGATGCCCTATGGCGGCCAGCGTATCTGGGGCGTCACCGCCGGCATAATCCGCACGCTCTATGAAAGGCTTTATGGTTGACCGCTGAGGCGTCACTCTCGGGCAGGGCCGATTGGCTGGCCGACAAGCATCTGCAGAAGCTTCTTGCCGCGCTGAAGCAGGGCGGCGAGGAAGCGCGTGTCGCCGGCGGCGCGGTGCGCAATGCGCTGATCGGCCAGCCGGTCGCCGACATCGACATCGCCGCAACCACCGTGCCCGAGGAAACGGTCCGGCGCGCCGAGGCGGCCGGTTTCAAGACGGTGCCGACAGGCATCGAGCATGGCACGATCACCGTGATCGCCGGCGGCAAGCCTTATGAGGTGACGACGCTCAGGGCCGATGTCGAGACCGACGGCCGGCGGGCAAAGGTGATCTTCGGGCGCGATTGGAAAGCGGACGCCGAGCGGCGCGACTTCACCATCAACGCGCTCTACGCCGAAGCGGACGGCACGGTCGTCGATCTCGTCGGCGGCGTCGCCGATATAGAGGCGCGGCGGCTGCGTTTCATCGGCGACGCGGAGGCGCGCATCCGCGAGGATTATCTGCGCATCCTGCGCTTTTTCCGTTTCTTTGCCTGGTATGGCGACGGACGGCCGGACGCGGAAGGGCTGAAGGCCTGTGCCAGGCTGAAGGACGGACTTGCCCGGCTTTCGGCCGAACGCGTCTGGTCCGAGCTGAAGAAGCTGCTGTCGGCTCCCGATCCCTCGCGCGCGCTCTTATGGATGCGCCAGGCAGGCGTGCTCACCGCCGTGCTGCCGGAAAGCGAGAAGTGGGGCATCGACGCCATCCATGGCCTGGTCAAAACTGGAAAAGATCTCGGCTGGGCCGCCGATCCTGTGCTGAGGCTGGAGGCGATCGTCCCGCCCGATGCCGTGCGCATGAAGACGCTTGGCGAGCGGCTGCGATTGTCGAACGACGAGGCCGGCCGCCTGCGGCATTGGGCACTGACCATCGCGCCGGATGCCAAGGCGACGGAGACCGAGCTGGCCAAGAAACTCTATTACGGCGACCGCAACGGCTATATCGACCGCATTCGGCTGGCGCTTGCCGCCGCGCGGACGCGCGCAGTCGAGGACAATCAGGCAATGATGGAAGCCGGCGGCTTTTCACGCCTGCTCAATTTCACGCTGAAATGGGAAAAGCCGGTGTTTCCGATAAAAGGCGCCGACCTGACCGCGTTTGGCGCGTCGCCGGGACCGAAGCTTGGCGCCACGCTGAAGAACCTCGAGAAGGAATGGGTCGAGTCCGGCTTCACCCTGGAACGTGGCGCGCTGGTGGAACGCGCCGCGCAGGCTCTGGAGAGCTAGACGAGCCGGAACGGCCGGTGCCTGTCAATGTATGGCCACAGGAGCGAGAGCGCGCGAGAGACTTGCTTCGCCCTTGCCGTAGACGGACGGGTCGTAATTGGCCAGCGTGTCGGTGCGGGCCGTATTGAGCAGGTCGTTGGTGATCTGGACGGGCGTCGCCTTGGTGAACTTGCTGCCGATGATCGCAGCATAGCCGGAGATGATCGGCGCGGCAAAAGACGTTCCGTAGAGCCCGGTCTTGTCACCCTCGACGCCGACCACCAGGAAGTGGCTCTGCACAGCCTGGTCGGAGCCGGCATAATTGGAATACCAGGCGAGCTGGGCCTTGTTGGCTGTGGTTCCGTTCGTCGACAGCGCGCCGACGAAGATCGCGGTCGGTTTGCCGATCAAAGCAAGGTCGAGATAGTCCTGCTGGCCACCAGTGACCCCGCCAACAGCGACCGCGTCGTTGCCGGCCGCCTTCGAGACGATGGCCGAACCTTTGGTGGCGTAGGAGATGATCGAGGACTCCTCCGGAGCCCACCAGATCTGGTTCGCGCTGTAGCCTGCGGTTGTATACATGCCGTAGCTCAGGTTCAGCACATTAAGGCCGCGTGCCAGCGAAACGGCCGTGCCCGTCGAGAAATCCTTGGAGCGGATGGTCGCGGCGGGAGCAATCATGCTTGCTTCCTCGCGCGTCCATTCGCCGTGTCGCTGGGTCTGCACGCCGATCCCGAAATTGCCGGAAAAGCGCGAGGTGCTGCTGAAGTCGTCAACCATCGTGATGGTGACGCCCTTGCCCTTGAAGCCGGCGGCCCATGCCGCGCCGACGTCGGGGCTCATCCAGTTCTGTACCGTTTGCGTCGTGCGCGCGACCGGTATCTTTGCGCTCACGCAGATGGAGCCGCCGCCATGGCAGAGCGCCGCCGTCTCGTCCGCGCCGAGGCCCTCCTGCGCCGAGGCAATGGGCGCCGAAAGGATGGCAAGGGCGGCAACGAGGCCGACTTTCAGGTGACCAGCAGACATGTTCCAACTCCAGCCAAACAAGAACCAGGACGGGCGATCGCGCGTTTCGGGACGAGATGGACTTTTCATTCGCGGCTCCCGGCGATCAGAAAGTGAGACGATAATTCAGCCACAGATGCATGCTCTCAGGCTTGGCGCTAACCAGGTATTTCAGGGTTTCCTGCGGCGCCATCTCACCGGCTGCGAGCCGGCAATTGACACTGTAGGAGCCCAGATCCCCGTAGTCGGCCAGGCAAGGTTTCTCGGTGAGGTTTCCGCCGATGATCGACGTTACGGACAGCGATAGGGTGCTGTTCGGATTCGGATGCGTCTGGGTGAGGAAACCGAGCTTCAGGCTGGGCCCGATGGTGTATTTGTCGCCTTGTTCGCCGGTCCCGAACCCCCAAAGGATGCCGGTGTTTTCGGTAACCTGGGTGAGCAGGTCGACATGCATGTCTACCCAGTTCGTGTGGTACCATTGGTTGAATGAGACCCAGCTTCCATTCTGCAGCTCATAGCCGCCACCGCCGAGGCCTCGGGCACGGTCGCTCAGCGGCGACCCCTGATGCATGCCGATCAGCGAGGTGGTCATCATTTCCTGGGCGGTCGCGGGAGACGCGCCGAGACATGCGCATAGCAGCAGCGCCGCCTCCCACGATGTGCTCCTCTTGCCGGATCGTTCGCGCATGCGCGAAACACCTCGCCCCACCGATCCGGTCAGCGCCTTGGGTGGCGGCGAGTTTCTCGGCCAGCCCTGCAGCCGGATCATTTGCCCGACGGTGGCACGAATTCCGTTACCGCAAACTTAAATGAGACGACTCGAATATAAGTATCTGTTTGAAATGCCGGGCCGGTCCGGACCTTCCGGGATCGACTCAGGCAAATTGGTTCGTAACTCGCGATGGAACATGCTCAGGCCCTGAGCCGTCCTGATTTCGCTGTCGGTCGATCTGTTCGAAGGTGAGGAGTCTCCTCAGGCGGCGTCGCGAACCTTCTGGATGCGGGAGCGTATCGCCTCGATCATCGTCTCGCGGATGACGGTCTCGCCATGCGTCTCGCGCATGTGCTCGACGGCACGGCGCATCACCTCGGCTTCTTCCTCGGCGCGCGTATGCCAGTCACAGCCGGGGACAAGCGACCCGCATTGGAATTCCTTCATGGGACTTTCCTTTCCTCGTTCTGCTGGAAAACCATAACACATGCGACCGGTTTCGGTTGCATCGCAGCCCGCGGCAGACTGCTTTTCTCTGCAAAAAAGGAAGGCGGAGCAGTGCTGCCCCGCCTTCCTTGCCGCCTGAGAACTCGATCTGCCTTTGACGGGCAGGCCTTCACTTCATGATCTTGACGGCCTCGGCAATCTTGTTCTTGCCGCTCATGTCCCAGGAGACGCGAACCTTCTCGCCGGCCTGGATGCCGGGATCCTTGAAGGCCTTGGACAGCTTGAAAGTGGATCCGTCGTCCAGAACAAGGCTCATGGCCGTTCCGTCAAAGCTCTTGACGGTGCCGGTGGTGTGCTTGACCGCTGCGAGCGCGGCGCCGCCGAAGGCGAGAAGGGCGGCGGTTGCTGCGGTCACGATAAGCTTGCGCATGGCGTGCTCTCCTGGAATGCGGGTGCCCGATTCGGCGAGGCACCTCTCGTGATCAGGGTCGTCAAGTCGCGCCGGCTCACGGCCGGAGGGAGACGAGATGATCTCCGCTTCGACCGCCGGCGCTTCCCGACCCGGCGATCTTAAATAGCTCAATTTTTTCAAAAGGATATTAGACGAAAAAGATATCGTCCCTGCCACATTGCCGGCCAAGATTCGGCGAATTGGACAGCAATGCGGCCGTCGCCGCGCTCACCGGATCGTTACGGCCATTTTACCTCGGGCGGCAGGCTGGACAGGATCGAGGCGACATTGCCGCCGGTTTTCAGGCCGAAGATGGTGCCGCGATCGTGAAGCAAGTTGAATTCGACGTAGCGGCCGCGCCGGATGAGCTGTTCCTCGCGCTCGCCGTCAGTCCAGTTCTGGTTGAAATTGCCCCGCACCAGATGGGCATAGACGACGAGAAAAGAACGTCCGACATCCTGGACGAAATTGAGATCGGCGTCCCAGCCGCCCCTGTCCTCGTCAGAATGCAGCCAGTCGAAGAAGATGCCGCCGATGCCGCGCGGCTCGTTGCGGTGCGGCAGGAAGAAATACTCGTCGCACCAGGATTTGAATTTGGGATAGTCGGCGACGGCGGCGTTCTTCTCGCAGGCGAACTGCATGGCGCGATGGAAGGCGATCGTGTCGGGATCGTCCTGGGTGCGGCGGCGGTCGAGCACCGGCGTCAGATCGGCGCCGCCACCGAACCACTGGCGCGTGGTGACGACCATGCGGGTATTCATATGCACGGCCGGCACGTTGGGGTTCCAGGGATGTGCTATCAGCGAGATGCCGCTCGCCCAGAAGCGCGGGTCTTCCTCGGCGCCGGGAATCTGCCTCCTGAACTCGGGCGAGAATTCGCCATGGACGGTCGAGGTGTGGACGCCGACCTTCTCGAAGACGCGGCCGCGCATCATCGACATGGTGCCGCCGCCGCCGCGGCCCTCGTCGCGCTCCCAGGGGGTCTTCTCGAAATGGCCGGGCGACCATGACGCTTGCGGGCCGGTGAGTTCCTGCTCGATCTGCTCGAAAGTGGCGCAGATGCGCTCGCGCAAGGCCTCGAACCATAGACGTGCCTTCATCTTCTTCTGCTCGATGTCGGCCGGCAGGCCCACGGGAAGGTCAGGTCTTTCCAATTCGGTCTCCAGTTACAGGCACACTTGCCTGACAAATGACTCGTCTTTTCAGGGCGCGATCCCTAATCTCTTGAGAGGAAGGGTCAAGTCCTGTCTGACCAAGGTGCAAAGGAGTTCCTTCGTGCGCACCCCGGCAAGACCGCCGCTGGATGGCTTACGCAAGAGGCTGGAGCGCTCACGGGCTGAGCGCGAAAACCAGCCGCGCGATGGTTTCTTGCGCGAAACCTTCGTGCTGCCGCGCCCGGATGCGCGCCTGAAGGCCAAGGAGTGGTTCGAGCGTTTTCCGAAACAGGCCTACTGGACCGAGATCGAAAGCTGGTTCGAGCGCCCGGGCGACGTGATCGAATTCACCATGCGGCGGCTGCCGGCGGCCGATTAAGGTGCATTGATATTCAGGTGAGGCCAGCCTGCAATGGCGGCTCCTGCGCTTCCGGTGCTCACGTATTTTAAGTACGCTCCGCTCCGGTTCTCGGAAGCCACCATTTTCGACTCGGCCTGACCTGAATCTCAATGCACCTTGGCGGCAGACTGTCAGCGCACCGCCAGCCGTCTCGCCCCCGTCCCCTCCTTGGCCAGCCGATCTTCCTTGTTCCTCAGCGGGCATTTGTCGATCGACATGCAGCCGCAGCCGATGCAATCGGTCAGGCCGTCGCGCAATTTCTTGAGCTGGGCGATCTTCTGGTCGAGCTCGTCGCGCCAGGCTGTCGAAAGCAGGTTCCAGTCCTCGCGGTTCGGTGTGCGCTCTTCCGGCAGCGACTGGAACGCCCGGGCGATGTCGGCAAGCGAGATGCCGACCTCCTGGGCGACGCGGATGATCGCCACGCGCCGAAGCACGTCGCGGCTGTAGCGCCGCTGGTTGCCGGAGGTGCGGTGGCTGCGGATCAGGCCGCGCGCCTCGTAGAAATGCAGCGCCGATACCGCAACGCCGCTGCGCACGGCCACCTGGCCGACCGTCAATTCGCTTACCGGAGCCATCTCGATTTTCCGCTTGACCTCAAGTTAAGTTGAGCTTGTAGCCAAGAAACGTCGATGGGACAATTGCAGGAGAAGGCGATGTGCGCCTGGTTGAGAATGACGCCGCGAGTGGAGCCTGCGCGCGGCAACGAAGAAGGGTTCGGGGTTCTAGCCGAGCTGGCGCAGCGCTTCGCCCGCGACCATGGCGACGGACAGCGCGACATTGATGCTGCGCGCGCCGGGCCGCATCGGAATGGTCAGTCGCGCATCCGCCGCCTGGTGGACCTGGTCCGGCACGCCGGCGGATTCGCGGCCGAACAGAAGGATGTCGCCGGCAGCGAAAGCAAAGTCGGTGTAGGCGGCCGTGGTCTTGGTGGTGAGCAGCACGAGGCGGCGCGCGTTGGTCTTTCGCCACTCCTCGAAGGCGTGCCAGTCGGCATGGCGGGACAGCGCCGCCATTTCGAGGTAGTCCATGCCGGCGCGTTTCAGCGCCCGGTCGGAGAGCGGGAAACCAGCCGGCTCGATGATATCGACGCCGATATCGAGGCAGGCGGCGAAGCGCAGGATCGTCCCGGTGTTGCCGGCGATATCCGGCTGGTAGAGCGCGATGCGGAGACGACCGTTCATTTCCGTATCCTGCTAATAAGTGGCAGATCGGCCACAGGCGCCTGCGGCTTTCGGCGATTTCTGGACTGGCGGGTGGCCATTTTCTGCGAAGTCGAGTATATGCTGACCATCGTCAACCCGAACCGAAGGAGGGGGACCACATGATGACCATGCACTTCCAGCTCCTCTCCGGGGCACTCCTATGCCCACCGGCGGTTTCGGTACGACGATTCTTCTGACACTTTAAGTCCTCATCGCACCGATTCCCGCCGAACCCAGTTTTCGGCCTTCGACGGAATCTTGCGATGTTTTTCAAACTGCCAAAGGGGCGCCGTGCCCCAGCTGAGCGTGTCCGGACCGACGCTAGTCGTGTCCCGGCCGATTCGATCCGCGCCTTCGGCCGAATGCCGATGGTCGAGGACGCATCACCCTTTTTAACGCATTTGCATATGGAGGACGGACCAATGTTCGATCCCTACAAAATACCTGGTTCAAGAAGCCTGCACGAGCGCAAGGCGGCTACCTGGGCGCTGCTGATCGGCGAGACCTATTCGTCGGCCGTGCATGCCGAGGAACGGCGCAGGCCGCATCGCGGCATGCTGCCGGACGTCGATTTCTCGCGCGCGGTGCCCGATCACAGCCGGCCCACGCTGGTGCGCCGGATCATCCATATGATCCGGCCGGGCGACAGGAGCCGGGCAGGTTCCGCCCTTTCGTCCGGAAGTTCCGGGCCGTCAGGGACGTCAAACGAGCCTGTCGGCGAAATGCCGGCGAAACCCTATATTGCGCGGGACAGGGCCGGCGAAGCGGATGATTCCGTATCGCCGGCCCGCAATACCGCGCGGCCGCAAAGCCTTGCCCGTCAATCCCGCGCCGCGTGAGCGCCTAGATAGTCGAGTGCCTGGAATGTTCCGCTGGTTTGAAAACAGGCTCGATCCGTTTCCCGCCGCGGAGCCGGTCGAGCCGCCGAAGACGCTGATCGCCTTCTGCGTTCATTATACGCGCGGCGTTTGGCCCTACATCGCCGTAGATGCGGTGCTGGTGGCGGCGATCGCCATCACAGAAGTGTGGATGTTCGGTTTCATGGGCCGCATCGTCGACTGGCTGTCGGCGCAGAACCGGGAAACGTTCCTGCAGACCGAGAGCTGGAAACTCGCCGGCATGGCTTTCATCGTGCTGTTTGCGCTGCCCGGTACGGTGTGGCTGCGTTCGTTGCTCAACCAGCAGACGCTGATGGGCAATTATCCCATGCGCATCCGCTGGCAGGTGCATCGCTATTTGCTGAAACAGTCGATGGCTTTCTACCAGGACGAGTTCGCCGGCCGGATCGCCACCAAACTGATGCAGACCGCACTCGCCGTGCGCGACTTCGTCATGAAGCTGATAGATGTCCTCAACTACGTGATCGTCTACTTCCTCGGCATGCTGTTCATCGTCGGATCGGCGGATTTGCGGCTGGCCGCACCCTTGGGTGTGTGGCTGATCGGTTATGTCGCCTTGCTGTGGCATTTTATTCCGCGGCTGGGCAAAGTCGGCGAGGAGCAAGCCGACGCACGCTCGACCATGACCGGCCGCGTCGTCGACAGCTACGCCAACATCCAGACGGTGAAGCTGTTTTCGCACGCGCGCCGCGAGGCGACCTTTGCCAGGGAAGGCATGGCAGGCTTCCTCGACACCGTCTACCGTTCTATGCGGCTGGTGACGGTGCTTTACGGCCTGCTCTACATCTTGAACTCGCTGCTGCTGGTCTCTGTCACGGCGATCTCGCTGTGGCTGTGGCTCGGCCAGGCGGTGACGATCGGCGCAGTAGCCGTGGTCATCGGCCTTGTGCTGCGCATGTGGGGCATGTCGCAATGGATCATGTGGGAGATGTCCGTGCTGTTCGAGAATATCGGCACGGTGCAGGACGGCATCCAGTCGATCTCGCTGCCGCGGCTGGTCGAAGACAGGCCGGGCGCCAAGGACATCGCCGTCGCCCGGGGTGAGATCCGCTTCGAGGACATCCGCTTCCATTACGGCAAGCAGAAGGGCGTTATCGAGAACCTGTCGCTCACCGTGAAGCCCGGCGAGAAGGTCGGCATTGTCGGACGTTCCGGCGCCGGCAAGTCGACGCTGGTCAATCTGTTGCTGCGCTTCTACGACCTGGAAAGCGGCAGGATTCTCGTCGACGGCCAAGAGATCGCTGCGGTGACGCAGGATTCTTTGCGCGCGCAGATCGGCATGGTCACGCAGGACACTTCGCTGCTGCACCGCTCCGTGAAGGAGAATATCCTCTACGGCCGGCCGGACGCGACCGACGAAATGCTCATCGAGGCGGCGCGCCGGGCGGAGGCGCTCGATTTCATCGGCGGGCTCTCGGACCATAACGGCCGCAAGGGTTTCGACGCCCATGTCGGCGACCGCGGCGTCAAACTGTCCGGCGGCCAGCGGCAGCGCATCGCGATTGCCCGCGTCATGCTAAAGGACGCGCCGATCCTCATCCTCGACGAGGCGACGTCGGCGCTCGATTCGGAAGCCGAGGCGGCCATCCAGGAGAACCTCTACAAGCTGATGCAGGGCAAGACCGTCATCGCCATCGCGCACCGCCTGTCGACGATCGCGGCGATGGACCGGCTCGTCGTCATGGACAAGGGGCACATCATCGAGGAAGGCTCGCATGAGGAGCTCGTCGCCAAGGGCGGGCTCTACGCCCAGCTCTGGCAACGCCAGTCGGGCGGTTTCCTGCTCGATGACGCGCCGGCTGAGCCCGATGCCAAGTCGCTTCGATCCGAGATGGCTGCGGAGTAACGCGATCGCGATTGCAGCAACTCGTCCGGAATTGCGCAAAACAAAGACTTGGAGCGGCCCGGCGGTTCTGTGAGCCGTCGAGCCGCTCCGGCATCAAGGTTACGGCGATTGCGGGGAATCGATCCCGGGCGTAACCACGACCTGGCCAGAGGCCTGCTGGCGACCAGATCGGTTACCGGCGGATTTCCGGCGCGATGAGAGAAAAATGTTCGACCGCATCTTCACCTGGTTCGAAAGCCGTTATTCGCCGGTGGCGCTGGCCGACGACAGGCAGCCGCCAATGGGGCTTTGGCGGTTCTACTGGTATTTCATAAGACAGTTTCGCGCCGCCTATCGGCTGCGCATGATCATCGTTGCCCTCGCGGCGGTAGTGGACGCGATGCTGCCGATTTTCGTCGGCCTGATCGTCGGCCTGCTCTCCAGCACCAAGCCAGGCGATTTCTTCGCTGCGCACATGCCGTTGCTCGTCATGATGGCGATCGTCGTGCTGCTGCGTCCGCTGTCGATGGTTGTCGATGGTCTCATCCGCAACCACGCCATCGCGCCGAACCTCATCGACCTCATCCGCTGGCAGAGCCATTGGCACGTCGTGCGCCAGGACTGGTCTTTCTTCCAAAACGACTTCGCCGGCCGCATCGGAACCAAGGTCATGCAGAGTGGCGATTCGGTGGAGATGAGCGTCAACCTCACCGTCGATGCCGTCTGGTACGCGCTGGTCTTCGTCGCGGTCGCCATCGTCGTGCTGGCGCGGCTCGATACGCTGCTGCTGGCTGTGGTGGCGGTGTGGCTGGTATTCTACTGCCTCATCTTCTGGTCCGCGATGCCCAGGATCACCCAGCGCTCCTCCCAACTGTCGGAACGGTGGTCGCAGGTGAGCGGCCGCATGGTCGACAGCTACACCAACATCCTGACGCTCAAGACGTTCTCGACCGGCGAGCACGAGGACAAATATGTCTCGCAGGCGGTGGTCGAGCATGCCGACACGTTTTACCAACTGATGCGCGTTTTCACGCTGATGTGGTCGGCCCTGTTCGTCCTCAACGCGGCGCTGCTCATCGCCATAAGCTGGCTGGCGCTGGCCGGCTGGAACGCGGGGACCATGACTACGGCAGCCGTGGCGACCGCGATACCGTTCGCGCTGCAGATCGCCAATATCTCCGGCAGGATCCTCGATGTCGGCGCCAACGTTTTCCGGCAGATCGGCGTTGCCCGCAATTCGATGACGACGATCGCGCGTCCCATCACCATGCAGGACCAGCCTGACGCACCGGCCCTCGCCGTGACCGCCGGCGGCATCGAGTTCGACCGAGTGAATTTCAACTACTGGCGCAAGGACGGTAAAGGCGGCGTCATCGACAATCTGTCGCTGAAGATCGCGCCGGGCGAGCGGGTCGGCCTGATCGGTCGCTCCGGGGCCGGCAAGTCGACGCTGGTCATCTCGTGCTGCGGCTGTTCGACGTCCAGGACGGCAAG
Organism: Mesorhizobium sp. CA5; assembly: GCF_020165105.1. Lineage (NCBI taxonomy): Bacteria > Pseudomonadati > Pseudomonadota > Alphaproteobacteria > Hyphomicrobiales > Phyllobacteriaceae > Mesorhizobium > Mesorhizobium sp. CA5. The sequence goes on from NZ_JAIUHJ010000008.1 coordinate 54,155, forward strand.
GTGCTGATCGACGGACAGGACATCCGCCACGTCTCGCAAGAGAGCGTTCGCGCGGCGATCGGCTTCGTCAACCAGGACACGTCGCTCTTGCATCGATCCGTTCGCGAGAACCTCAAATATGGACGCCAGTCGGCCAGCGACGAGGCCATGTTTAGCGCCGCCAAAGCCGCTCAGGTCGACGATGTGATCGCGGCACTGACCGATCCGTATGGGCAGAGCGGCTATGAGGCGCTTGTCGGCGAACGCGGCGTGAAGCTGTCCGGCGGCCAGCGGCAACGCATCGCAATTGCCCGCGTTATGCTGAAGGACGCGCCGATCCTCATTCTCGACGAGGCCACCTCCGCGCTCGATTCGGAAGTGGAAGCCGCCATTCAGGAGAACCTCTACAAGCTCATGCAGGGCAAGACCGTCATCGCCATCGCCCACCGGCTGTCGACCATCGCGGCGATGGACAGGCTGGTGGTGATGGACAAGGGACGCATCGTCGAGGACGGCTCGCATGAGACCTTGATCGCCAAGGGTGGGCTCTATGCCCAGCTCTGGCGGCGCCAGTCGGGCGGTTTCCTGCTCGAGGAAAAGCAGGCCGCCGACGATCTGGCGGCGAAAGGTGAAGCCGCGGAATGATGAAAGGCGTCTATCGCTGGTTCGAGGGCTGGGTCTATCCGTTCCGCGAGCCCGTGAATCTTCGGCCACCCGCCAGCGTCGGCGGCTTCCTGTGGCACTATGTCGGGCAGGCCAAGCTCGCTTTCTTCGCCATGCTCATCATCGGCGGCATCGCGCCGCTGGTCGAGGCAGGCTTGTTCTATTTCGTCGGGAGGCTGGTCGATATCCTCGACCAGTTGCCCGGTGAGCGCAGCTGGCACGCGCTGTGGGCGGCCGCCGGTCCCGAGCTCCTGTTCATGGGCGCCGTGGTTCTGTTCATCCGCACTCTGGTGGTCGGCCTGTCGGCGCTGGTCGACGAGCAGACGATCACGCCCGGATTCTACAATCTGGTGCGCTGGCAGGCGCACCGGCACGTCTCGCGCCAGTCCTATGCCTTCTTCCAGAACGATTTCGCAGGCCGCATCGCGACAAAAGTCTGGCAGGCGGGGCAGGCGACCGGCGACCTGATGGAGAGCTTCATCGAGGTGGTCTGGTTCATGATCGTCTATACGGTGACGACGCTCGCGCTGGTCGCCGGTCTCGATCTGCGGCTGGCGGTGCTGGTGGTGATCTGGATCGCCGCGTTCGGCTGGCTGGCGAAACTCTATCTGCCGGCGATCCGCAAGCATGCCGAGGCGACCGCCGAGGCCGGTTCGATGATCACCGGCCGCATCGTCGATTCCTACTCGAACGTGCAGACGTTGAAGCTGTTTTCGGCCGACGGCGACGATCGCTATATCCGCAGCGGCTTCGGCATCTATCTCGACGCGCTGCGGCCGTTCACACGCCGGCTGACCGGCGTGCGCATGGCGCTGACCATGCTCTCCGGCATCATGATCACGGCGATCGCCGCGTTCGCCATCTATCTGTGGGTCGAACGCTCGATCACGGTCGGCGCCGTCGCCTTCACGCTGTCGCTGGTGCTCAGGCTCAACATGCTGCTTGGAAGGCTGATGATGCAGCTCAACGGCATCCTGAGGAATCTCGGCGTGCTGGAGAATTCCAAGGCGCTGATCTCGCAGCCGCTTGGCCTGACCGACGCGCCGGACGCCGGGGAACTGGTCGTCGCCGGCGGCCGCATCGACGTCAGGAACGTCACCTTCCATTATGGCAAGGGGGCCGGAGTGCTCGACGGCATCGACCTCGTCGTGCATCCGGGCGAGAAGGTCGGGCTGGTCGGCCCGTCGGGCGCCGGCAAGACGACCTTGGCCAACCTGATCCTGCGCCTCTATGACCTCGAGGGCGGCCAGATCCTGATCGACGGCCAGGACATCGCGCATGTGACGCAGAACTCGCTGCGCGGCAATATCGGCGTGGTCAGCCAGGATACCGCACTTTTCCACCGCTCGCTGCGCGACAACATCAAGCTCGGCATGCCGGACGCGACCGATGCGCAGGTGATCGCCGCGGCCCGGAAAGCCGAGGCGCATGACTTCATCCTAGGGCTGCGCGACAACCGCGAGCGCTCCGGCTACGAGGCCTATGTCGGCGAGCGCGGCGTGAAGCTGTCCGGCGGCCAGCGGCAGCGCGTCGCCATCGCGCGTGTCTTCCTCAAGGATGCGCCGATCCTGATCCTCGACGAGGCAACCTCGGCGCTCGATTCCGACATCGAGGCGGCGATCCAGGAGAACCTGACCAGACTGATGGAGAACAAGACCGTGATCGCCATCGCGCACCGGCTGTCGACGATCGCAGCGCTCGACCGGCTCGTGGTGCTGGACGGCGGCCGCATCGTCGAACAGGGCGCGCATGACGAGCTGGTGGCGCTCGACGGGCTCTATGCACGGCTCTGGAAGCGGCAGTCCGGCGGCTTCCTGTTCAACGAGGAAAGTGCGCTGGAAGAGACGCGGCCAGCGGAGTAGAACGGCATCATGTCGGTACGCATGCCTATGAATTTCGGACGGTCAGGCGCGCAGGAAAGCGCGCTCGATCTGCTCGGCCACGAAATCCTCGCCGAGAAGGCCGCAGCGCTCGGCCGCGCCGGCCGGCGTGTCGAGGAAACCCTTGCCAGATTGCGCGAGAGCGGCGAGGGCGAGCATCGCAACCGGCTGCTTAAGGAGGCGGCAGCGGCCGTCCATGCCTATTCATCCAGCGCGAGCTTTGCGGTTTGCGCAAGCATGACGCCGTGATCCGCGACTACGACATCCCGCGCGCGGTGCTGGTCAGGCTCGGCGCCAGCTAGGCGCCGATTTCCTGGCGAAAACGCGCCAATCGCGCAGCAAGGGCTCGGGGATTCTCGTCGGCGACGAAGTGGCCGCTACCCGGGATGATGTCGGCTTCGACATTGGATAGGCCTGCTGCCTTCAAGCCGTCGAGATAGTCGGCGATGTCGCCGGATTCGGCCGAGCCTCTGAGATAAAGAACCGGCTTGGCGATCGGCGTCGCGGATGTGGGGGAATTGACCTTGGCGTCCGCGGCAAAGGCGCGGTACCAGTCGAAGCCGGCCTTGAGGCTTTCCGGCCGCGAATAGGCTTTGGCATAGATGTCTCTGGCTTCCGCAGGGATCGCCGATTTTTCCTTCGAAAGAATATCGAAGAAGAAATCGAAATAGGCGCGCTCATGGCCGCTCACCAGTATCTCCGGCAAGGCCGGGATCGCATGAAAGGCGAAATGCCAGATACGCGGATTGCGGATGACATCTTGCCACGGCGCCACGCCGGGGATGACGACGTCCATGATCACCGCGCCGGACAAATTTTCGGGCTCGTCGCGCAACAGCGCGAAGACGATCTGGCCGCCGACGTCATGACCGGCGACGATGACCTGCCGCAAGCCGCAAACGGCGATCAGCCCCTTCATCAATCTGGCCAGATATGCCTTTTCTCCGGTCTCGGGCGCGCCGTGTGAACCGCCGATGCCCGGCAAGTCCGGCGCGACCACGCGCTGGTCGCCGGCCAGCTCGTCGACGATTGCCTCAAAAGCATGGGAGCTTTGCGGCCAACCATGCAGCAGCAGAAGGCCCGGCGCATCGGGCGGCCCTGCGTCCCGGATCGCGATAGCCAGCCCCTCGACCTCAACGGTGCGCAGTCCCATGCTTCATCTCCATCGATGCCAGATCGATGGAACTAGGCCTGCAATCAGCCTCCGGACAGGCCCGGTCCGACGATCGGAAGAATCATTCCAACCATTCGGTGATGAAGTGGCCGTTCTCGTGGATGTCGGTGCTTTCGAGCGGGCCAGGCCCGAGATTGGTGAATTTGTGCGGCGTGTCGGGCGGCACGATCAGGATCTGGCCGGCCGTGGCCTTGATCTCCTGGTCGCCGATCGTGAACAGGCCGGTGCCGGAGCGGATGACGAAGATTTCCGCATAGGGGTGCTTGTGCAGGCGCGGGCCGCCGCCGACCGCCGGCTGATAGTTGAAGATCAGGCAGGAATTGGCGCCGAACTGGCCGCATTGCAGCTCGCCTTTCCAGCAGTCGGGGGCGTCGGCCCAGCTGTAGCGTTCAATGACATGCGCCATGACGCCAGAATAGACCGGGCCAGGAGCCGATGTCGAGGCGAACACCGGCTCGATTGACCCCGGATTTCCCGCTGTTTCACCCTGTCCGGGGGCCTGGCGGGGACGCGTCGGCCTGAGCCGCCGCGCATCCCCGCGACAATCTGCCCTTGTGGTCTCACCCCGCTGGACAAAAACGGGCCGCACGCATAAACCGAACTCCAAATGCCGGAGGAATTCGCTAGCCTGTTCGCCATGCGCTGTCGGGCAGGTGCGATTGAGCGGGGACAAGGCTCGGCCTCCGGTTAGGAAGAGGCGAAAGGATCAGGCACCCGTGAGCGCAACCGACATCCACGATCCCAACCGTCGCGATTTTCTCTATGTAGCGACCGGCATGGCCGCCGTTGTCGGCGCCGGAGCCGTCGCGTGGCCGTTCATCGACCAGATGCGCCCCGATGCCTCGACCCTGGCGCTGGCTTCGGTCGAAGTCGATGTTTCTTCACTGCAGCCCGGCAGCTCGCTGGTCGTCAAGTGGCGCGGCAAGCCGGTGGTGGTGCGCAACCGCACCGAAAAGGAAATGAAGGACGGTGCGGCCGTCAATCTCGCCGATCTCAAGGATCCGATCGCACGCAACGCCAACCTGCCGTCCGACGCGCCGGCGACCGACGCCAACCGCACCACGCCCGGCAAGGAAGCATGGATGGTGATGGTGCAGGTCTGCACGCATCTCGGCTGCATCCCACTCGGCCAGGAAGGCGATTTCGGCGGCTGGTTCTGCCCGTGCCACGGTTCGCAATACGACACCGCCGGCCGCATCCGCAAAGGCCCGGCGCCGGAGAACATGGCGATCCCGGTATTCAAGTTCATTTCCGATACCAAGATCCTTATCGGTTGAGGCAGGGGACATTTCGATGAGCGAGGGACACTCGACCTATACGCCCAAGACCGGTATCGAGCGCTGGTTCGACGCCCGCATGCCGCTGCCGCGGCTGGTCCATGACAGCTTCGTCGCCTATCCGGTGCCGCGCAACCTCAACTACATGTGGACGTTCGGCGGCATCCTGTCGCTCATGCTGGCCGCGCAGATCCTGACCGGCATCGTGCTGGCGATGCACTACACCTCCGACACCAATCTCGCCTTCGATTCGGTCGAGAAGATCATGCGCGACGTGAATTCGGGATGGCTCTTGCGCTATCTCCATTCCAATGGCGCCTCATTCTTCTTCGTCGCCGTCTACATCCATATTTTCCGCGGCCTGTTCTACGGCTCCTACAAGGCGCCGCGCGAGCTCTTGTGGATCCTCGGCTGCATCATCTACCTCCTGATGATGGCCACCGGCTTCATGGGCTACGTGCTGCCTTGGGGCCAGATGAGCTTCTGGGGCGCTACCGTCATCACCGGCTTCTTCAGCGCCATTCCGCTGGTGGGGAACTGGATCCAGGAACTGCTGCTCGGCGGCTTCGCCGTCGACAATCCGACGCTGAACCGCTTCTTTGCGCTGCATTACCTGTTGCCCTTCATGATCGCCGGCGTGGTCGTGCTGCACATCTGGGCGCTGCATGTTGTGGGCCAGTCGAACCCGACCGGCATCGAGGTCAAGTCGAAGACCGATACCGTCGCCTTCACGCCCTACGCCACCATCAAGGACGCGTTCGGCATGATCGTGTTCCTGTTCGTCTTCGCCTATTTCGTCTTCTACCTGCCGAACTTTCTTGGCCATCCGGACAACTACACGGTCGCCAACCCGCTGAAGACGCCGGCCCACATCGTTCCGGAATGGTACTTCCTGCCATTCTACGCGATCCTGCGCGCCATCACCTTCAACATCGGCCCGATCAACTCCAAGCTCGGCGGCGTGCTGTGCATGTTCGGCGCCATCGCCATGCTGTTCCTGGTGCCGTGGCTCGACACTTCCAAGGTGCGCTCGGCGGTCTATCGTCCATGGTACAAGCTGTTCTTCTGGCTGTTCGTAGCCGACGCCATCCTGCTCGGCTGGCTGGGCTCGCAGCCGGCGGAAGGCAGCTATGTGTTCATGGCGCAGATGGCGACGCTGTTCTACTTCGCCTTTTTCCTGGTCGTCATGCCGGTGCTCGGCCTGATCGAGACGCCGCGCAGGCTGCCGAACTCGATCACCGAGGCCGTGCTTGAAAAGAAAAAGGGCGGCAGCGGACATCCGGCACGCGCTGCCGCCGCGCCGGAAACCACGGGCTGAGAATCTGAGGGGATTTTGGGTATGAAGAAGATTCTCACCTCACTGGCGCTGCTTGGCCTGGTGGTCGCGGGCACCGCTGCCATCGCCGCCGAAGAGGAACACAACGCGGCCGCTCCGACGCATTTCCCGATCAACGAACCGAAGGAAATGAGCTGGAGCTTCGCCGGTCCGTTCGGCACCTATGACAAGGCGCAGCTGCAGCGCGGCCTGAAGGTCTACAAGGAAGTTTGCTCGGCCTGCCACTCGATGAACCTGGTGGCTTTCCGCACGCTGGAAGGCCTCGGCTATTCGGAGGCGCAGATCAAGACTTTGGCCGCCGAATACACCATCCATGACGGCCCGAACGATGCCGGCGACATGTTCGATCGTCCCGGCAAGCCGTCGGATCACTTCCCGGCGCCGTTCCCGAACGAGCAGGCCGCGGCATCCGCCAATGGCGGCGCCGCCCCGCCGGACATGTCGCTGCTTGCCAAGGCGCGCGGTGTCGAGCGCGGCTTCCCGCGCTTCATCTTCGACATCTTCACCCAGTATGCGCAGGGCGGCCCGGACTACATCCACTCGCTGCTCACCGGCTACGACCAGACGCCGCCGGCCGGCATGGTGATCCCGGAAGGCACGCACTACAACCCGTACTTCCTGTCCGGCGTGTCGTTGAAGATGCCCAAGCCGCTCTCGGACGGCCAGGTGACCTATGACGACGGCTCGCCGCAGACCGTCGACCAGTATGCGCGCGACGTCTCGGCCTTCCTGATGTTCGCGGCCGAGCCGCATCTCGAGGATCGCAAGAAAACCGGCTTCCGCGTCATGATATTTCTGCTGGTCTTCGGCGCATTGGTCTACATGACCAAGCGCAGGGTGTGGGCCGACGTGGCGCACTGAGGCGGCTTGCTCCAGAAAAATGCAAGGGCGCCGAATGGCGCCCTTTTCTTTTCAGCCGCTTGCCGGCAAAACTGTGCGGCAACGGATCAATCGCCCATGAAATCCTCCCTCGAAGACACGCTGCTCGCGGCCATCCGCACCATTCCGGATTACCCCAGGCCCGGCATCCTGTTTCGCGACATCACCACGCTGCTTGGCGACGCGCGCGCCTTCCGCCGCGCCATCGACGAGCTGGTCCATCCCTATGCCGGATTGAAGATCGACAAGATCGCGGGCATCGAGGCGCGGGGCTTCATCCTCGGCGGCGCCGTGGCGCACCAGCTTTCGGCAGGCTTCGTGCCGATCCGCAAGAAAGGCAAGCTGCCCTACGAGACGGTGCGCGTCGCCTACAGCCTCGAATACGGCCTGGACGAGATGGAGATGCATAAGGACGGCGTCTCGCCGGGTGAGAAGGTGATCGTGGTCGACGACCTGATCGCCACCGGCGGCACGGCGGAAGCCGCAGTGAAGCTGCTGAGGCAAATCGGCGCCGACATCGTCGCCGCCTGCTTCGTCATCGATCTGCCGGACCTCGGCGGCCGCCGGAAGCTCGAAGCGCTCGGCGTGCCGGTGAGGACGCTGATCGGGTTCGAGGGGCATTGATCTTCCCCTTCTCCCCTTGTGGGAGAAGGTGTCGCCGAAGGCGACGGATGAGGGGTGTTCCAGGGAACGCCAACGTCGCACTTCGCTGGAACACCCCTCATCCGTCTCGGCGCTGCGCGCCGATCCACCTTCTCCCACAAGGGGAGAAGGAGAGGCGCTATCCCACCTTCACCAGAACGGCGCTGTCGAACTCAATCACCTTGTCGCCGGTCGAATCGAAACCTTCCGAACGCAGCGTCAGCAGGTTCCAGCCGGGCCGCCCGGCGAGCGGGCGGTGCGCCTGCGCGGTGCGCGTGAAAGTCACGGTCTCGCCGGCATAGACCGGCTTCAGCCACTTCAAATTGCGGAAGCCGGGCGAGGGGCCGAATTCGGGCTGCGGACCGGGGCCTGTCCAGCGCACGCCCTCGGTCTCCATGCGCTTCTCGAGGTTGTATTTCATCCAGGTGGCGGCAGTGTGCCAGCCTGAGGCGCAGAGCCCGCCAAGCACGCTCTTCTTCGCCGCCTCTTCATCGACGTGGAAGACCTGCGGATCGTATTTGTTGGCAAACGCCCTGATCTCGTCGGCTTCGAATTTATGCGAGCCGAGCGTGACGGTCTCGCCGATCAGGAAATACTCGTCCAGGGTCATGACGGGTCCCTTGCGGCATCACGCGCGAGGAACATCCCAGTGTTTTCGAGCTCGAAAACGCTTTCGCCGCGCTGGTTGACGAGCTCGCTGCGCATGGTGACCAAGCCGAGCTGCGGCCTCGATTTCGACTGGCGCTTGGAAAGTATGGTGAGCGTGCCGGTAAGCCTGTCGCCGGCCAGCACCGGCTTCTTCCATTTCACATGCTCGATGCCGGGCGAGCCCTGCGAGGTCGAATCGAGCAGGAAGGCATCGCACAGCATGCGCATGAACATCGCACAGGTATGCCAGCCCGAAGCCGAAAGCCCGCCGAGGATGCTCGCCTTACCGGCTTCCTCGTCGAGATGCATCGGCTGCGGATCGAACTCCGAAGCGAATTCGATGATCTCGGCGGCACTTACGTCCTTGCTGCCGAGGTCGAGCGAGGCGCCCTCGGCGAAATCCTCATAGGCCCAGGTCTTTCCGGTCATGATCGGCAATCCGGTTGACGAACGCGATCCCAAGGATCGGAAAACCCGGATGCCGGCCCAAGTCGATTTGGTCAAGTGATTTCTGGTAAGCCAGCCGTCGCCGGCCAAGTCCGTCAGAGCCAGCCGCGGCGGCGGAAATACCAGAAGGGCAGGATCGCCGAGACCACCATCAGGGCGATGGCGAAGGGATAGCCGAACTCCCATTTGAGCTCGGGGATGATGTCGAAGTTCATGCCGTAGATCGAGGCGACCAGCGTCGGCGGCAGGAAGATGACGGCGGCGACCGAGAAAATCTTGATGATGGCATTCTGCTCGATCGAGATCATGCCGAGCGTGGCGTCGAGCAGGAAGGAGATCTTCTGCGACAGGAAGGTGGCATGGTCGGCGAGCGAGAGCACGTCGCGCGACAGCGTCTTGATGCGGGCGCGCACATCCTTGCTCATCTTGGTCTGGTCAGCGACATGGGCGAGAAAGCCGGCCAGGCGCTGCAACGAGATCAGGCTGTCGCGGACCGAGGAAGCGATGTCCTCCTTGCGGCCGATGCCTTTGAGGAGCTCCTGGAAATCGCGATTACGCTTCGAGGCCTTGGTCGAGCGCGCTTCGAAAATGTCGCGCGAGATCGTTTCCACCTCGCGGCCGGCGCGCTCGAGGATGTCGGCCAGGCGATCGACGATCGCCTCGAGGAGGCCGATCAGGATGGTGTCGCCGCTGGTGCAGCCGGTCGCCACCTTTTCGGCGCGCTGCGGGAAAGTCTTGAAGGCCTTCGGCTCATGATAGCGGATGGTGATCAGCCTCTTGCCGGCGAGCGCGAAGGTTACCGGCGACATCAAAGGATCGTCGGCCTCGGTCTGCGCCGGCAGCACGGCGGTCATGAAGTAGCCGCCGTCCTCGATATAGAGCCGGCTCGAAATCTCGATCTCTTCCATCTCCTCGCGGGTCGGGATGGCAATGCCCAGCCAGCTCTCGATGCGCGCCTCTTCCTCCTTGGTCGGGTTGAAAAGATCGGCCCAGACGACCCTGTCGCCATCCGCCGCAAGGTCCTCGGTAAGACGCAGGCGATCATTGTCCACGACGAAGGTCTTTATCATCGCCGGGTCTCCCTGGAGATCAGGTGTTGAACTTGAACAGCATGATGTCGCCGTCCTGGACGACGTATTCCTTGCCCTCGTCGCGCGCCTTGCCGGCTTCCTTGGCGGCCGCCTCGCCGCCCAGCGTGACGAAGTCGTTGTAGGCGATCGTCTGGGCGCGGATGAAGCCGCGCTCGAAGTCGGTGTGGATGACGCCGGCCGCCTGCGGCGCCTTATCGCCCTTGTGGATCGTCCAGGCGCGCGTCTCCTTCGGTCCGACGGTGAAATAGGTGATCAGATGCAGGAGCTCGTAGCCGGCGCGGATCACCTTGTTGAGGCCCGGCTCATCGAGGCCGATCGAGGCAAGGAACTCCATTTCCTCCTCGTCTGAAAGCTGGGCGACTTCCGCTTCGATCGCCGCCGAGATCACAACGGTGCCGGCGCCCTGCGCGGCCGCCATCTTCTCCACCGCCCTGGTGTGCTCGTTGCCGGTGGCGGCGTCCGCCTCGGCGACGTTGCAGACATAGAGAACGGGATGCGAGGTGAGCAGGTTCAGCCCCTGCAGGATGCGCAGGTCCTCCGCGGCGATGCCGTTGAGCAGGAAGCGCGTCGGCTTGCCGGCTTGCAGAAGCTCGAGCGCGGCCTCCATCATGGGCAGGACGGCCATGGCCTCCTTGTCCTTGCCGGCGGCGCGCTTGCGGATCTGGGCGATGCGGCGCTCGAGGCTTTCGAGGTCGGCGAGCATCAGCTCGGTCTCGACCGTCTCGGCGTCGGCGACAGGGTCGATGCGGCCTTCGACATGGGTGATGTCGTCATCCTCGAAGCAGCGCAGCACATGCACGATGGCGTCGACCTCGCGGATGTTGGCGAGAAACTGGTTGCCCAGCCCTTCGCCCTTGGAGGCGCCGCGCACCAGGCCGGCGATATCGACGAAGGAGATGCGGGTCGGGATGATCTCCTTCGACTTGCCGATCGCCGCGATCTTCTGCAGGCGCGGGTCGGGCACCGCCACCTCGCCGGTGTTCGGCTCGATGGTGCAGAAAGGATAGTTGGCGGCCTGCGCGGCGGCCGTCCTGGTCAGCGCGTTGAACAGCGTCGACTTGCCGACGTTGGGCAAGCCAACGATGCCACATTTGAAACCCATGTTCGTCCAATCCTGTCGGAAATTCGATTTTGGTGAGGGCTATGGGCGATAGGGGTGACGAACGTCAAGCCCCATGCCTCTATCGTGACAGGGCCTAAAGCGCGTCGCGATCTTTTAGATTCGCTCCCTGCGCTTTAGGCTTTTGATTTTGCGCATGTCTTTACCCCGAAACCGGTTCCCACTTTCGGGAGACATGCTTTAGTCCTTGCCAAAGAGCTTCTTCAGCATGGCAGCCATCGGGCCGCTTTCTGGGAGCTTTGCCGCTGGCTGCTGCGGGCGCGCCTGGCGGACATGGCTTTGCTGCTTCGGCGCCTTGGGCGGCGGGCGGTCGTCGTCGCCGGTCGGCACAAGCTTGTCGCGCAAGGCGAGCGTGACCCGGTTCATGAACGAGCTGTCGTCGCCCTTGGCGAGCAAGCCGGCAGCGTCGGCGATTGCGTCCAGCAGGACATCGAGCCACTCGCGGTCGGCCTTGGCGAAATCGCCAAGCACATGGCCGTGCACCATCTCCTTGACGCCGGGATGGCCGACGCCGATGCGCACCCGGCGATAGGCGTTGCCGACATGCTGGTCGAGCGAGCGGATGCCGTTATGGCCGCCGGAGCCGCCGCCCACCTTGACCCGGAGCTTGCCGGCAGCAAGGTCGATCTCGTCGTAGAAGACGGTGAGGGCGGATGGCTCCAGCTTGTAGAAGCGCAGCGCTTCGCCGACCGACTGTCCGGAGAGGTTCATGAAGGTTTGCGGCTTGATCAGCAGGATTTTTTCGCCGCCGAGCGTGCCTTCTGAGACCAGGCCCTGGAATTTTCTCGACCAGGGCGAAAAGGAATGGCGGCGGGCAATCGCGTCCGCCGCCATGAAGCCGACATTGTGCCGGTTGTTTTCGTATTTCGCGCCCGGATTGCCGAGGCCTGCAAAGACAAGCATCGCCGCCTCCAGACTTAGAGCACGATGCCGAAAAGTGGGAAGCGGTTTTCGGAAAACATCATGCTCTATTTCTTTGGTTTAGAGCCGGATGAAATCATCCGGCTCGGAGAATTACTTCTCTTCGGCCTCCGGGGCCGCCGTTTCTTCCACAGCTTCCGTGGTCGCTTCCGTCTCCGGCTTCATCGCCGACGAGCCGGCAACGGTCGCGATGGTGAAATCGCGATCGGAGATGACCGGCTTGACGCCGGCCGGCAGCTTGACCGCCGAGATATGGATCGAATCGCCGATGTCGGTGCCGGTGAGATCGACGGTGATGAACTCCGGGATCGCGTTGGCCGGGCAATGGAACTCGACTTCGTGACGAACGATGTTGAGCACGCCGCCGCGCTTGATGCCTGGCGACTTGTCTTCATTGATGAAGTGGACAGGCACGTCGACATTGACTTCGGTGTCCTTGCCGATGCGCAGGAAGTCGACATGGACAGGAAAATCCTTGACCGGGTCGAGCTGGAAATCCTTCGGCAGGACCTGGATCTTCTTGCCGTCGACATCGATCGTGGCGATCGTGGTCAGAAACCCGCCGCCATGGATCTTGTAGAAGATGTCCTTGTAGTTGAGCGCAATCGCCAGGGGAGGCTGCTTGTCGCCATAGATAACTGCAGGCACTTTACCGTCGCGACGAACTGCACGGGCGGACCCCTTACCGACCTGTTCGCGCGCTTCGGCTTTCAGCTCATAAGCATCGTGGCTCATGGCATTTCCTTTCGCGTGTTGTGGAGCGTTCGCGGCCGGCAAACCCGTCCGTAAACGTCGAAAGCCGTGCGCGGCCTTGCACGATCTGTCGATGCGTTTGGCGATCCAAAAGCGTCTAGGGGATCATGCAGGCCTGGCCGGCCTTCCTCCGCGTTGCCTCCAAGGGTGTCTACGCGGGTGGCGGCTCTATAGCGGAAGGCGGGCAAGGGTGCAAGCGGTTGGCCGGGCGGGTTGCGGGCGGTTTCCGGTGCCGAAAGGATAAACCGGAAATCCGACTTGCGGCAAATGTAGGAACGCGCAGTTCTCAGCCGTCCTGCGGGCATGTGGCCAAATCCATGGGGACCAATATGAAGCTTCTGTTCAGCCGCAATCCCAATCCTCGCCTCGCGGTCGCGACGGCGCGCCATCTCAAGGCGGAGATCGCGTTCGAGTTCGCATCGCCCATGGCGCCGGGGCAGGCCGAACGCTATCGCGCGCTGAACCCCAATCTGACCTTGCCGATCCTGGTCGGGCCGGGATGGAGCCTTTGGGAGACCGACGCCATCGCCTGCCGGCTTTCGCGCGAGATGCATTCGGATTTCTGGCGCGGCGGGCAGGACGAGCCGGACATGATCCGCTGGATCAGCTGGGGCAAGGAACGGTTCGCTTTCGCTTGCGACATGGTGCATTTCGAGCGTGGGACCAAGCAGCGCTATGGGCTTGGTCCTATCGACCGCGCGCTGGTCGAGGAGGGACTGAGGCAGTTCCACGCCGCCGCCGCGATCCTCGAGCCTGAGCTTGCCGGACGCGATTGGCTGGTCGGCAATTCCGTCTCCTATGCCGACTTCCGCATGGCGACGTTCCTGCCTTTCAATGATGCCGCCCGATTGCCGCTCGACGACTACCCGTCTATCCGCCGCTGGTATGGCCGGCTCGAGGCGATCGATGCCTGGCGCGACCCGTTCCAGGGTCTTCAGGCGCCTCCACTGGCTCCGGTCAAGGTCGAGGCCTGACCCGCATGGGCTGAACCAATCAACGCTTCTCCCGCGCAAACTCAATCCGTTTGCGCGGCGCGTTTTGAAATCTTCTCGCTCATTTAATTCTACCAAATCTGTAGTCTTAATGAAGAAGCGCCTGCGAGGAGAGCCCGAACATGACAAAGAAGCTGGTGGTTGGATTTTCCGGCAATCTGACCCGTCCGTCAAAGACCAAGGCATTTGTCACGCAGATCGCGGACGAAGCGGCTGGCCGCATTGGGGCGGCCTCGGCGGTCCATGACATTGAAGATCTCGGTCTATCGTTCCCGTCGGCACGGCGCATTTCCGATCTCGATCAAACGGCGCGCAATATCGTCGAGCAGTTGCTCGGCGCCGACGTTCTGGTGGTGGGGTCGCCGACCTTCAAAGGCAGCTATACCGGACTTTTCAAGCACTTGTTCGATCTGCTCGATCCGTCGTCGCTGCGCGGCAAGCCGATCATTCTCGTTGCCACGGGCGGCGGCGAGCGCCATTCGCTGATCGTCGAGCATCAGCTGCGGCCGCTGTTCGGATTCTTCGAAGCGCTCACCATCCCGACCGCGATCTACGCTTCCGATAAGGATTTCACCGACGGCGTGCTGGTGTCGGAAGCCACCCAAGCCCGCGCCCGCCAGGCCGTTGCCGAGGTTTTGCGCATCGTTGGCGAAACTCGCAGCGTCGGCCTCGCCGCCTGAATTCAGGCAGTCGTTTTGGACCCGAAGGATCAGCCCATGACCAGCTCCAGCACATCCAGACAGATCAAGCTCGGCGCCTTTCTGCCCGGCGGCGGCCAGCACGTCGCGGCTTGGCGCCATCCGGACGCGCCGGCCGATGGCGCGACCAATTTCCAGTTCCACAAGCAACTCGCACTGACCGCCGAGCGGGGTCTGTTCGACGCCTATTTCCTGGCTGACAATCTCACCATCGGCCTCGGCGCCCGTGAAGGCGGCAACGCCAAGATCGCCGGTTTCGAGCCGGTGACATTGTTTGCCGCGCTGGCGCCGTTGACCACGCATATCGGCTTCATCGCCACCGCCTCGACCACCTATGAAGAACCCTACACGCTCGCGCGCAAATTCGCCTCGCTCGATCTTTTGTCGAACGGGCGCGCCGGCTGGAACGTGGTGACGTCGGCCGGCGACGACACGGCGCGCAACTTCAATCGTGACGTCCAGCCCAATCATGCCGAGCGCTATGCGCGGGCGCATGAGCATGTCGAAACGGTCAAGGCGCTGTGGGACAGCTGGGAAGACGACGCCTTCATCCGCGACAAGAAGACGGGCCGTTTCTACGACAAGGACAAGCTGCATGACGTGAACCACAAGGGCGCGCATTTCAGCGTCAAGGGGCCGCTCAACGTGCCGCGTCCGGTGCAGGGTCATCCGGTGGTCGTGCAGGCGGGACAGTCGGAGGACGGTCGCGGACTCGCGGCGGCATCGGCCGAGGTGATATTCACCGCGCATCAGAACCTTGCCTCGGCGCAGGAGTTCTATCGCGACATCAAGGCGCGCGTCGCAGAGGCCGGGCGCGATCCGGCGCAGGTGCTTATCATGCCGGGCGTGGCGCCCTTCGTCGGCCGCACCGAGGAAGAGGCCCGTGCCAAATACCAGCAGCTGAACGACCTGATCCTGCCGGAGGACGGCGTGGCGCTGCTCAACGGGCTTGCCGGCCAGACGCTCGACCTCAGGGACTATCCGCTCGACGGCCCGCTGCCGCCGAGCAGGGAGACCGAAGGCATGAAGGGCCGCCAGGCGCTGATCCGCCAGATCGCGGACGAGCATAATTTCACGATCCGCCAGCTCTATCAGTGGGTTGCGACCGCGCGCGGCCATTACACGGTGATCGGCAGTGCCGCCCAGGTCGCCGATCAACTGGAGGAATGGTTCACGAGCGAGGCCGCCGACGGCTTCAACATCCTGCCGCCATGGCTGCCCGGCGCGCTCGACGACTTCGTAGACCTGGTAATCCCGGAGCTGCAGCGTCGCGGCCTGTTCCGCACCGCTTATGAGGGCAGGACGCTGCGCGAAAATCTTGGCCTGAGGCGACCGCAGAATCCGTGGACGGCCGCGCGCTCGACCGTGCTCGCCGCCGAATGATTCCCGACGCGAGAGCAAGACGATGACTTTGCAGCATATCGAAAAGACGGTCGGTATCGGCCGGCATGAGGGTGGCAGCGGCACCGGCATGGAGCCGCTGCGCCTCCTGACGCGGACTTCGGCGCGAATCCTGTCGCGTTATGGCGTGCTGCTCGGCTTCCTGGTGTTCTGGCAGGTGGCGGCGAGCAGCGGCTGGGTCAATTCGGCCGTGCTGCCGCCGGTCGACACGATCGTCGCGGCGCTCTGGAAGGGCCTCATTGGCGGCAGCCTGCTCGGCGACATAGCCATCAGCCTGCAGCGTGCCGGCCTTGCATTCGCGGCGGCCGTCGTCGTCGCCATTCCGCTTGGCCTGGTCATGGGCCAGGCGCGTGCCGTGGAGACCGCGCTCGACCCGATCCTGCAGCTGTTCCGTCAGACCTCGGCGCTGGCGCTCTACCCGGTGTTCATCCTGCTTCTGGGACTGGGTGAAGCTTCGAAAGTGTTCGTCATCTTCTGGGCGACGCTGTTTCCGCTGCTGCTCAACACCATCAGCGGCGTCAAGGAGGTCGACCCGAAGCTGCTCGAAATGGCGCGCGCCTATGGCGCCCGGCGGCTGACGAATTTCCGCCGCGTCGTGCTGCCGGGCGCTGTGCCGTCGATCTTCGTTGGGTTGCGGCTCGGCGCCACGACCGCGCTGCTGCTCTTGATCGCTTCGGAGATGATCGGTGCCAACAAGGGCATCGGCTTCCAGGTGATGAATGCCCAGTACAATTTCCAGATTCCGCTGATGTTCGCGGCGATCGTCATCCTGGCGGCACTCGGCCTGATCGCCAACCAGGTGCTGGTCGTCCTGCAGCGGCGGCTGTGTCGTTGGAATGTTTCAGCCAGCTAAGCAGCCAAACCCTCACCGTCATTCCTAAAACAAGGAAAGGGCTTGATCATGAGCATCACCCGCCGTTCGCTTCTCCTGCGCGCTCCGCTTGCTGCCGGCATTCTCGCCGGCCTGCCGTCGATCGCCATGACGCAAGCCGCATCCGTCAAGATCCGCTATCTCGCCAGCCGCGGCAGCATCTCCCCGCACGAGCTGGCCGACGCGCTCGGCTATTTCAAGGGCCTCGGCATCGAGCTCGAAAATGTCGGCTATGCCGCGGGCGGCCCGGAATCGCTGTTCGCGCTCGCGTCCGGCAGCGTCGACCTGGGCTCGGCAGCCACGCCGGCGGTGATCAACTCGATTGCCGGCGGCAACGACTTCGTCGCGGCTTATCCCAGCAACGGCATCAACAAGGATGTGAAGAGTGTCTTCTACGTGCTGGAAGACAGTCCGATCAAATCGATCGCCGACATTGCCGGCAAGACGATCTCGGTCAACACGCTCGGCGCTCATCTCGATTATACGGTGCGCGAGGCGCTGCACAGCGTTGGCCTGCCGCCGGACGCGGCCAAGCTGGTGGTGGTGCCCGGGCCGCAGCTCGAACAGACCTTGCGCTCGCGTCAGGTCGATATTGCCGGGCTGGGTTATTGGCAAGCGACGTTTGCGGGCCAACTGGTCAGCAATGGCGGTGTGCGCGGCGTCTTCAACGATACCGACGTGCTCGGCGAAATCGCCGGTGGCTTCGTCGTGCTGCGTCGTGATTTCATCACGGCGAATCCGGATGCGGCCCGCAACTTCGTCGAACAGTCGGCGCGCGCGTCGGACTGGTCGCGGCAAAATCCGGACGAGACGCGCAAGCTGCTAGCCGACATTCTCAACAGGCGTGGCGAGAATGGCGAGCTGGCGCGCTACTGGACCGGCTTCGGCCTGCGCGAGAAGGCGGCGGTGACCGACCGCGACGTCGAGTTCTGGGTGAATATCCTCGAGCGCGACGGCCGGCTGCCGAAAGGCAAGCTCAAGGCTTCCGACATTCTCTACCGTCTCGGCGAAACCAAGACCAATTGAGCACGGAGACGCAAACCATGCCTACGGCACGCGGCGGCGATGTCACGATCCGCGACCTGTCGAAATCCTTCGCACTCGGCGGGCGGCAGCTTGCCGTGCTGCGCTCGCTCAATCTCGATATCCGCTCCGGCGAATGCCTGGTCATTGTCGGGGCAAGCGGTTCCGGCAAGACGACGCTGCTGCGCATCCTTGCCGGGCTGGAGCGGGCCGACGGCGGCGCCGTCGCGATCGACGGCAAGCGGATTGAGGGCGTCGGCGAAGAGCGGGCGGTAATTTTCCAGGAGCCGCGGCTGCTGCCCTGGCTGACGGTGCTCGGCAATGTCGCCTTCGGTCTCGAAGTGCGCGGCATTGCCAAGGCGGAGGCCGAGAAGCGGGCGCGTTTCTATATCGCCCTGGTCGGCCTTGCCGAATTCAGCGATGCATATCCCAGGCAGCTCTCCGGCGGCATGGCGCAGCGCGTCGGCATCGCCAGGGCACTGACGGTGCAGCCGGAAATCCTGCTGCTCGACGAGCCGCTCGGGGCGCTCGACGCCATGACCAAGATCTCCATGCAGGAGGAGCTGGCGCGCATCTGGAGCGAGGAGAATGTCACCATGGTCATGGTGACCCATGACCTTGAAGAGGCGATCTATCTTGCCGACAGGGTGCTGATCCTGCCCAGGGAGAAAGGCGGCGCGGCGCGACTGATCGATGTCGACCTACCGCGGCCGCGCGAGCGCAGCGAAAGCCGCTTCGTGCGCTATCGCGAGGAGTTGCTACGCGAGTTCGGCCTGCACTAGGTTGATATTCAGGTGATGCCGGCTCGATCTTGATCTCAATTAGCCTTCGGCGGTGTCCACCACCTGGCCGCCGCTTAAAGCATTGCGCAGCGCCTGGATTTGCCGGTTCAGAGCATCGAGTTCAGCCAGCTTCATGCCTGAGCGCTCGATCAGGGTCTCGTTCAGACAATTGCACCGGACCAACAGCGCACGTCCGGCGGCGGTCAGGTCGACCTGCACCTGGCGCTCGTCCGTCTGGCTGCGCTGGCGGGTGACAAGGCCAGCCTGTTCCATGCGTTTCACCAGCGGCGTGATGGTGCTCGATTCGAGGGCCAGCCGATGCGCGATGCTGCCCACCGACATGCCGTCCGTCTCTCCCAGCGCATTGAGCACGAGATATTGCGGATAGGTGATCCCCATCTCGTCCAGCATCGGCTTGTAGGTGCGGTTGATCGCCATGCTGGTGGCGTAGAGGGTGAAGCAGAGCTGATTGTCCAACGGGAGAGGCACGGCGCATTCCTTTGCCGACTGAGCATCATTTATGTACCACGGGAAATGGTATCGCGATACATTTTTTCGTGGACAAGGCTCTCGATCTTCATTTACGGGATGGTTATCGCGAATATTGTTTATCGCGCTAATATAAGGAGATTGAGATGACCTCGCAGACCAAGTCGGGTTCGGGCAGCGGCACGATCACCACGAAGGACGGAACACAGATCTTCTACAAGGACTGGGGGACTGGCCAGCCGGTCGTCTTCCACCATGGCTGGCCGCTGAGCAGCGACGACTGGGACGCCCAGATGCTGTTCTTCCTGGCACAGGGCTACCGCGTCATCGCCCATGACCGGCGCGGCCATGGCAGGTCCAGCCAGACCGATACCGGCAACGAGATGGACACCTATGCCGCGGATGTGGCGGCGCTCGCGGAACATCTCGACCTCAAGGATGCCATCCACGTCGGTCATTCGACAGGCGGCGGCGAGGTCGCGCGCTATGTCGCGCAACATGGCGGCGGAGGCCGCGTCGCCAAGGCCGTGCTGATCGGCGCGGTGCCGCCGATCATGTTGAAGACGCCGGCCAATCCCGGCGGCCTGCCGATCGAGGTGTTCGACGGTTTCCGCGCGGCGCTGGCGGCCAACCGGGCACAGTTCTTCCACGACGTGCCGGCCGGCCCGTTCTACGGCTTCAACCGTCCCGGCGCCCAGGCTTCCGAAGGTGTCATCGACAATTGGTGGCGCCAGGGCATGATGGGCGGCGCCAAGGCGCATTACGACTGCATCAAGGCCTTCTCAGAAACAGACTTCACCGAGGACCTGAAGAAAATCGACGTGCCGGTGCTGGTCATGCATGGCGACGATGACCAGATCGTCCCGATCGCCGACTCCGCGCTCCTCTCGATCAAGCTGCTCAAGAAGGGCGAGCTCAAGGTTTACAAGGGCTTTCCGCACGGCATGGCAACGACCCATGCGGATGTCATCAACGCCGACCTGCTGGCCTTCTTCAAGGCCTGAGGCTGGCCGCCAAAACGCGAAAGCACCCGCCCTCGGGCGGGTGCTGTAAGACGACGGATCATCGTTTCGCGGTTGGGCGGGGACGCTCGATATTGTCCCTATGCCGTCCTTTCGATATCGGCGAGAAGTCAGCGCCCGGCCGCCGATATCATCTCCAGACTCGGCACCGAAAAATGGTACTGTCGCCTCTGAAGAAGGGGGCAAAAAAATGAGTGCCGTCGTAGGATCGCTGCTTGATGCCGGCGATTGCAGCATCACGCTGATCCGATGAGATATGTTTCGCTGGGAACGTATCCGATCCGGCAGCCGGTCCAGGGCGGCCAGCTGCGGGCGAACGCCATCCACAAGGTCCTGCGGGATTGTGGATGGGAAACACGCCATGTCCTCGTTACTCCCAACCGAGGCGCCAGGCGGGAAATGGAGGCCGGCGATCTTTTCATCGAGATGCCGCGCCGGTTTCGCAAGCAGATGGCCAGGCGCAAATGGCGCTCCGATGTTGCCACCGCCGAATTCATCGCGCGCAGCAGCTCCCATCGCCTTGAAATCGCAAGATTTCTCGACGACTTCAGGCCGGATGTCATTGCCGTGGAGCAGGGCTGGCTTTGGCCGGCTTTGCGTGAGTATGTTGAAACGTGCTCGCCCGAGGCGAATTTTTCAATCGTCTACAGCTCGCACAATGTCGAACAGCACTTGCTGGCGCAAGAGGCCGCGATTGCCGGCGCGGGAACGGACCTCTGGAGCGCTCGACGTGCGGCGGACATCGAGTCCGATCTTGCCGCAAAGGCGGACCTGGTGGTCGCGGTCAGCGAGCAGGATGCAGCCCATTTTCGCAAGCTCAATCCAAGCGTGGTGGTCGCCGCCAACGGCGTATGGCCGCGGGAAACGCCCGTCGGCCTCGATCGTTGGGCATCGCGGTTCGCCGGCCTGCGCACGGCGCTGTTCGTCGGGTCGGGCCATCCGCCCAACGCCCACGGTTTTCTCCAGATGACGGATCCGGACCTTGGTTTTCTCTCAGCCTCGGAACGGATTGTGGTGGTTGGCGGCGTTGCCGACCAGATCCGCAATGATCCCGGATTCCTGCGGCACCGTGGCGCCGACAATGCCCGGATCGAGCTGCTCGGCATGCAGGACGGCGCGAACCTCAGCGCGCTGATCGAGCTTGCGGACGTCGTGATGCTTCCGATCGTCGAGGGCGGCGGCACGAATATCAAGACCGCGGAAGCGCTGTACAACCGCAAGCCGGTCGTGGCGACATCCTTCGCGTTGCGCGGCTACGAGCAATTCCAGCATTGGCCGAATGTCCGACTGGCGGACAGGCCGGAAGACTTCCGGGATGTGCTTGCCCAGGCGCTCAGAAGCGAGCCTGAAGAGCTGAATTCGGCGGACATCGCGCAGCTCGACACGCTGCTTTGGAGTTCGACGCTCCGAAAGCTTCCCGAGCTGTTTGCAGCGCTGCCGAGGCGGCAACGCCAGCCGGCGGCGAAGCCAGCCGATGGCCGGGGCCTCTTTCTTCACGGCCTTTTGCAACGCCTGGGTTTGAGGGGAAGGAGCTGATCTCGTCGCGAGGGCGGCGAGGGAAGAAGCTGCTTGTTGGATAAAGCAAGCGTCGCGCCATGGGACGCCGCCGCCGGCTCCGAAACCTTCAAGGCTCCGAACCCGGCGGCGATCTTTTGTTGAACGGCAGCTTGGCCGCTGATCCGATCGGCTCAGGCTTTCCGCGCTTCCTTCATGTTGGGCAGGAAAACAGTCAGCAGGCCGAGGAAGGGCAGGTACGAGCAGATCTGGTAGACGAAGTCGATGCCCTTCATGTCGGCGACGACGCCGAGCACCGCGGCGGCGATGCCGCCCATGCCGAAGGCGAAGCCGAAGAAGATACCGGCGATCATGCCGACGCGGCCGGGAACCAGCTCCTGCGCGAAGACGACGATGTTGGAGAAGGCCGACGACAGGATCAGGCCGATCAGCACGGTAAGCACCATCGTCCATTCCAGATTGGCGTAGGGCAGCGCCAGGGTGAAGGGTAGCACACCGACGATCGAGAACCAGATCATCGCCTTCTGGCCGTAGCGGTCGCCGAAGGGGCCGCCGAGCAGGATGCCCAGCGCCGAGGCGCCGAGGAAGAGGAACAGCATCACCTGGCTCATCTGCACCGAAACGCCGAATTTATGCATGGCGTAGAAGGTGTAGTAGCTGGAGAGCGAGGCGATATATGCGTTCTTGGTCAGCACCAGCAGCGTCAGCACGGCCAACGCCCACATGACCTTCTTGCGCGCGAAGGGCGAGACATGGGCAGCCTGCTTGCGGGTGGCCAGCGAGGCGCGCAGCCGGCTGTACCAGCCGCCGACCCGCCACAGAACGACGATGCCGATCAGCGAGCCGACGGCGAACCAGGAAATGCTGGTCTGGCCGAACGGCACGACGATGAAGGCGGCGAGCAGCGGGCCCATGGCCTGGCCGAAATTGCCGCCCACCTGGAACAGCGATTGCGCCAGGCCGAACCGGCCGCCCGAGGCGAAGCGGGCGATACGCGAGGATTCCGGATGGAAGATCGCCGAGCCGATGCCGATCAGCGAGGCGCCGATCAGGAGCAGCCAGTAATGACCGGCATGGGCGAGCACCACCAGGCCGACCAGCGACGAGGCCATGCCCCAAGGCAAGGAGTAGGGCATCGGCTTCTTGTCGGTGATCATGCCGATCACCGGCTGCAGCAGCGAGGCCGTCACCTGGAAGGTGAAGGTCAAAAGGCCGATCTGCCAGAAATCGAGACCGTAATTGTCCTTGAGCAGCGGATAGATCGCCGAAAGCAGCGACTGCATGATGTCGTTGACGCAGTGGCAGAAGCTCACCGCAAGAATGACGGTGAAGGCCGTCGCCTGCGCCGAGATGTTGCTTGCCGGCGCCGGTGCGGCGACGGAGGTGGCGGTCGTATCAGTCAAGGCAATGCTCCGTAGTCTCTTGTTGGAGCATGGTCTTTTCCGAAAACCGGTTCCCACTTTTCGGGATCATGCTCTGGGCGGGCCGAACCGCAGCCGGCCTTATAGGCCCGTTGCCAAGCGACTTCTTTCGTGGTTTGGTCCAATAGTTTCGCAAGTGGGCCACATCGATGCCGCATGGCAAGGAGATATTCAAGGGCGACGCCGCCGAGCTCGGCCGGCTGCATGAAAGCCGCTGGCAATGGCTGGAACAGGCTGTCGGGCCGGCGGTCGCGCTGCCGACCGAATATCCGGACGGCTATCACGTGCCGCAGCACCGCCACAGCCGCAGCCAGCTGCTGCACGCGCTGGTCGGCGTGGTCCTGGTGACGACCAGGCATGGGCGCTGGATGGTGCCGCCCGACCATGCGATGTGGATACCAGCCGGCATCGAGCATTCCGTCGAGATGCTGGGCGACGTCTCGATGCGCTCGGTCTATGTGATGCCGGGCGCCATTGCCGGCCTGCCGGACAGCTTGCGCGTCGTCGGCATTACCGAGCTGATGCACAGCCTGATCGTCGAATCGGAGAAGCTGCCGCAGGGCGGCGAGCTCGAAGGGCGGGCGGCGCTCGTCATGGGACTGCTGCTGCACGAGATCCCGAACCTGCCGGAACGGCCGCTCGGCTTGCCTTTCCCGTCCGATCCGAAGCTCGCGGCGCTTTGCCGGCGTTTCGTGGCGGCCCCTTCGCCGCATGCGACGATCGACGAGTGGGCGGATGCCGCGGGCATGAGCCGGCGCTCTTTCACCCGCGCCTTCCATCGCCAGACCGGGCTGTCGCTGTCGACCTGGCGCCAGCAGGCCTGCCTTTTCGCGGCGTTGCCAAGGCTCGCCGACGGCGAGCCGATCACCAGGGTGGCGCTCGATCTCGGCTATGACAGCGTGCCGGCCTTCATCACCATGTTCAAGCGCATGCTCGGCGCTGCGCCGCGCGGCTATATGCGGGGGGCGCGCGATGCCGGTGAGAACCAGCGCCGCACAGGCGGTCCGATCGCCGCGTGAAACAGCGCCCGGCGGCATTGAGCCGGTGTGCTCGGCCTAGGCGCCAATTCTAATTGCAAATTGCAATCAGTCATGTTTCTTTTCCGAGAAACGCAAAATCGGAGGCCCCATGGCAACGCTCGTCTATGCCATGCTGACATCGCTGGACGGCTACATCGCCGGGCCGAGCGGAGACATCGACCTGCCGGTTCCCGAGGAAGAATTGCATCGGTATTTCAACGACGAGATGAGGCGGACGTCGATCGCGCTGTGCGGGCGCCGAATGTATGAAACCATGCGCTTCTGGGACAGCCCGGAACGCGATATCGCGGCTGAGGAGGTCGAGCGGGATTTTGCCCGCGCGTGGCGGGAGACGCCGAAGGTCGTGTTTTCGACCACGCTTCAGGAGGTCGGGCCGAATGCCCGCCTGGTGAAGGCTGACGCGGAGGCGGTGGCGAGGACCCTCAAGGCGGATACAGATGGCGAGATTTCGGTCTCCGGCGCCGACCTTGCCGGGCACCTTGCGCGTGCCGGCCTGATCGATGAATACCGGCTTTACATGCATCCGGTCGTGCTGGGCGGCGGCAAGCCTTATTTCCAGTCCGGCCTGTCGCTGGCGTTGAAGCCGCTCGGCACGGAGCGCCTCGCGCAAGGGGTCACGCTACTGCGCTATGCGCCCGCGGCGACCAATTAATCGAACAGGCTCGAGACCGATTCTTCCGTCGCGGTGCGCGAGATCGCTTCGCCCAGCAGGTCGGCGATCGAAATGACCCGGATGTTCGGGGCGTCGAGCACGCCCTGCGTCGGCTGAATGGAATCGGTGATCACCAATTCCTGCAGCTTCGAGCCGGCGATACGGGCAACGGCGCCGCCGGAGAGCACGCCATGGGTGATGTAGGCGGTGACCGAGGTCGCGCCATTGGCCAGCAGCGCGTCGGCCGCGTTGCAAAGCGTGCCGCCGGAATCGACGATGTCGTCGATCAGGAGGCAGTCCTTGCCGGCGACGGCGCCGATGATGTTCATGACTTCCGATTCGCCCGGACGCTCGCGGCGCTTGTCGACAATGGCCAACTGCGCGTCGAAGCGCTTGGCCAGCGCGCGCGCCCGCACCACGCCGCCAATGTCGGGCGACACGACGACGACATTGCCGAGCTGCTTGTACTTGGCCTTCACGTCGCGGGCCATCACCGGCACCGAGAACAGATTGTCGGTCGGGATGTCGAAGAAACCCTGGATCTGGCCGGCATGGAGATCAAGCGTCAGCACGCGGTCGGCGCCGGCGCGGGTGATCATATTGGCGACCAGCTTGGCCGAGATCGGCGTGCGGCCCGAGGCGCGGCGGTCCTGCCTTGCATAGCCGAAATAGGGGATGACCGCCGTGATGCGCCGCGCCGAGGAGCGCATGAAGGCGTCCATCATGATGAGCAGTTCCATCAGATGGTCGTTGGTCGGATACGAGGTCGATTGCAGGATGAAGACATCCTCGCCGCGCACGTTTTCCTGGATCTCGACGAAGATCTCCTGGTCGGCGAAGCGCCTGACGCTGGCCTTGCCCAGCGGGACGTTGAGATAGCGAGCGACCGCCTCGGCCAGCACCCGATTGGAATTGCCCGCGAAAAGCTTCATGCACCGTTCCTGGTGAAGGATGGAGAGGCCGGAGAGACTCTCATGCGCCTTTTAAGCGGGCTTTTAGCGGGCCGGGCCGGTATTGCAAGCCTCGTCGTGGGGAATCCTTCCGGCGGCCGCAACAAACAGGGAAAACATCGCAAGCCGGCAACAGTTTGGCCGGCAACAGTTTGGCCCGCGCCGGTCCGGTCAACCGGCGCCGCCGCTGCCGAGCCAGGCGGCGAACTGGTCGATCGTCTGGTCGGCAATGGCCTGCATGGTCGCGGGCGCCACCGTGGGCCAGCCCTCGCCGCTGCCGGCCGCGGGCGCCTTCTGCTGGCCATTGATGCGGTGCAGGCGATTGCCGGAGGGGTCGTAGATGTCCCAGACATAGATGACGGTCGTGTCCTTGCCCTCGGACATCGTCGAAAAATAGCCCTTCAGCACATGCGTGGCCGTTTGGTCGGTGCTGCCGACAAGCGTCAGGCCGCGCTGCCGGGCACGGGCCTGCAGTTCCGCCGTCAAGGGCGCCGCGGCCTCCACGGACGCGCCGACGATCGGCGCCACCTGCAGCCGCGTCTTGGCGACAGCCGCAGTCTGGGCCGGTGTCCTGGATGTCGCGGGCGACGCTGTGGTGGAAGGCGCGGGCGAAGGGGCGGGCGCGGTCGTGGTCGGGGTTGTGGCTGTCGTCGATGTGCCCTGCGAAGCGGCCGAGGACTGGGCCGAGCCCGCCGGCGGGGTGATCGCCGAAGGTTCGAGCACGTCCTTGGCATTGGTGCAGGCGCCAAGCGCCAGCGCCGCAAGCAATGACACGGTCGTCACCTGCGATCGTCTCATTTGCCTGAAAACTCCCTGCTGGCGAACGCCCCCGCGTGAACGAACGATTATGGATTCACTGCACGATCAAGTCGAGATCATGGCGCGACAGCGGCTTCGGCGCCGATTCCGTGGTGAGGTAGGTGCGGCCAAGCGTCATCGCGGTCTCGGTCTCGGAGTCCATGATGATCATGTGTGCGAACAGCGTCATGTTGGGCGCGATCGGTTCCGTGTTGCCCTGGTAGAACATCGGCATGTCCATCCAGGACGGCGTGAAGCGGGCGCCCACCGAATAGCCGCAGGCGTTCAGCCGGTGCTTGGTCAGATTGTGCGCTTCGAGCGTGCGGGCATGCGCGTCGAAGACATCGCCGAAAGTATTGCCCGGCGTCATCGCCTTTTCGACCGCGAGCAGGGCGGCGCGGGAAGCGTCGAACAATTCCTGATGACGTTTCGACACCTTGCCGGTCAAAACGGTACGCATCATGGGGGCATGGTAGTGGTGGAAGACGCCGGCCCATTCGAGCGTCAGCTGGTCGTTCTTGGTGAGCTTGCGGCGGCCGGCCTTGTAGCGGCAGAGCAAGGCATCGGCGCCGGAGCCAATGATATACTCATTGGCGGGATAGTCGCCGCCGCCGGCAAAGACCGCGCCCTGCATGGCGGCAAGGATCAGCCCTTCGTCGCCGCCTTGCTTGATCAGGGGCAGGGCGGCATCCAGCGCGTCGTCGGAAAGATTGGCGGCCTTTTCCGCCTTGGCGATCTCGGCCGGGCTCTTGAACAGGCGCAGCCGGCCGACGATGCCGGAAGCATCGGCGATCTGGCCGAAGGTCTGCAACTGCTCGTCCAGGCGGCGGCCATTGTAGGCGGTCAAGCCATGGGTGTCGTATTCGACGCCGATGCGGGCGCCGAGCAGATCGAGGTCGTTGAGCAGGTTGCGCAGGTCGATCGCCGGATTGGCCCCCTGACGATCGGTCCACAGCACGATATTCTCGATGGTCGACGTATGGCGCGCCTGTCTCAGATCGGCCGAACGGGTGAGCAGCACCATCGAGCCGTCGGCCTTCACCACCAGGCACTGGAAGAAGCAGAAGCCGAACGTGTCGTAGCCGGTCAGCCAATACATGCTCTCCTGCGCGAACAGGAGCACGGCGTCGAGCTTCTTCTCGGCCATCTCGATCAGCAGCCGGTCGCGCCGCGCGTCGAATTCCGAACGTTCGAAATGCAGCGCCATTATTCTTTCTCCAGAACGATTGCCGAAACCTGGCGCCCGTAATCCGCTTCCTTGCGGTGTGTGGTGCGCCGGTAGGAATAGAACAGGTCTTCTTCCGCATAGGTGCAGCGGCCAAGCCCCTCGGCGGTCACGCCGGCCTTGCGCAGCCGGTCGACCGTATATCGGTTGAGATCGAACATCGAGTGGCCGGCGGTCCTCGATGGCCTGAAATAGCGATGATTGCCGGCGTCGGCCTCGACGAAGCGGGCGACGAATTCCGGCCCGACCTCGTAATTGTCGGGGCCAATGGAAGGACCGAGCACGGCGACGATGCGCTCGCGGCTGGCGCCGAGGCTCTCCATCGCGGCGACGGTATTCTCGAGCACGCCGGTGAAGGCACCCTTCCAGCCCGCATGGGCGGCACCGATGACGCGCGCCTCGGCATCGGCGAAGAGAACCGGCCCGCAATCGGCGGTCGAGGCGCCGATAGCGATGCCCGGACGGTCGGTGACGATGGCGTCGGCCTTTGGGCGAGGACCAGCGAAGGGTTCCCTGGCGACGACGACATCCGGCGAATGGACTTGGTGCGCGGTCAACAGATGATCGGCCGGCACGCCCATCCAGGCGGCAACGCGCCGCCGGTTCTCGGCGACCAGTGTCTGATCGTCGCTGGAGCCCGTGCCGATGTTGAGCCCCCGATAGATGCCGTCGGAGACGCCGCCGATGCGCGTGAAATAGCCGTGGCGCATGCCTTGCGCCTTTTCAAGCAGCGGCGAGCGCACTGGATCGGGTCTGGTCTGATTCAGCATGGTTGGGTTTGTCGTCCGTGCGGGGCGGTCTCGTCAAGGTGAAGTTCGGATGACGAGGCGGGCCATGCGGCATGACCCGCTCCTCGATCTCAGGCTGTTCTCGCGGCCGGCAGGATCTTCATCACCTTGAACAGCTCGCCCATGGCGTCGCGGCCGGCCAGGCGTTCGACCGCTTCCGAAATGGCTTGACGTGTCTTGGCATCGGCATCGGCACCCAACGTGCCGGCGCGCTCGAGCAGGCCCATGCCGAGCAGGAATTCGCCCTGGGTCGACAATTGCACATCGAGACCGTGAGCGCGCGCCATATCGGCAAGGGGCGTGAAATCGACATGGGCGGTGAGATCGGCTTCACCTGGGTTGGCCAGCACGTCTTCGCGCCGATGCCGGCGCAGCGCCTGGAAGGTGTCGCCGATCCCCGGCCGGAGGTGGCCGTAGTCGATGAACAGGCCGGCGCCGCCCTGGCCGGCGATGCGTTCGGCGATCACCGCCATCAGCGCCGAACGGGCGGGCGCGATTTCGGCGACGGCGCCTTGCGGCGCATCGGCCGCGGCGGCCGGCAGCAGTGCCGGATCGACAGACCCCGCGCCGGCGAAGAAACGCAGTTCATCGGCGCCATCGAGGCCGACCACGCGCTCTCGCCAGCTTTCGCCGACATGGACGAACTGCCGGATCGGCACCGCGTCGAACAGCTCGTTGCCAACGATGAAGAGCGGCTGCCGCGGCAGCGTGTCTATGGTCTGGTGCCAGGCAAGCGGCGCGCTCTCGCCGGCAAGCGTCTGCTTCTGGATCTCAGCCAGGCGCGGGCTGGTCTCGATCATGGCAAAGGAGGCGCCGGCCACGAGCGCCGGGTCGAGCCGTGACCAGGTGCGCAGCATGTCGTTCATCAGGGTGCCGCGGCCGGGGCCGATCTCGGCGAAGGTCGCGGGCAACGGCCGGCCGGCACCTTGCCAAGCCTGGTAGAGCCAGACGGCGACGAGTTCGCCGAACATCTGGCTGATCTCTGGCGCGGTGATGAAGTCGCCGGCGGCGCCGAAGGGCTCGCGCGTCGTGTAGTAACCGGCGTCGGGATCGAACAGGCAGAGCGCCATATATTCGCTGACCGGGATCGGCCCCGCCGCGCCGATCAGGCCTATGATGCGCTCCTTCAGCCGGGTCATGCCGCCCGCGGCTCGGCCGCCGGCCTTGCGGTGACCATGGCCCAGATGCCGGCCAGCACCATCGGCGTGGACAGGATCATGCCCATGGTCAGCCAGCCGGTGCCGAGCAGATAACCAAGCTGCTGGTCGGGCTCGCGGAAGAACTCGACGAAGATGCGCGACAGGCCGTAGCCGCAGATGAAGGCGCCGCCGACGAAGCGCGGCGTCTTCAGCTTCAGGCGCGAATGGGTGAGGAAGCGCAGCACCAGGAAAAGCACGAGCCCTTCGAGCAGCGCCTCGTAGAGCTGGCTGGGGTGGCGGGTGAACGGGCCGCCATTGGGGAATTCGATCGCCCAGGGCACGTCCGACGGCCGGCCCCAAAGCTCGGAATTGATGAAGTTGGCGACCCGGACCAGGCCCAGCCCCACCGGCACGCCCGCCGACACCACATCGAACAATGTCCAGGTGGGAATGCGGCGCTTGAGCGAAAACAGCATCATGGCGAGGATGACGCCAAGCAGGCCGCCATGGAACGACATGCCGCCCTGCCAGACCGCGAAGATGTCGAGCGGATGCGCGATATAGCGCGGCAGGTCGTAGAAGAGCACGTAGCCGGTGCGCCCGCCGAGCACGACGCCGATCGCCGCCCAGACAATGAAGTCGTCGAGGTCCTCGGGCTTCATCGGCAGATTGCCGTCGGGCCACAGGCGCGGGTTGGTGACCAGGCGCTTGGCGTACCACCAGGCAAAGAGGATGCCGACGATATAGCCGACGCCGTACCAATGCACCGCCAGCGGCCCGATATGGACAATGACCGGATCGATATTGGGGAAGGGCAGGGAGGCCAGCGGCAGCAGGAAATATTCGCTCAAAACGGGTCCCCGGTGACGGTCACGATTGGGCGCGGACCATGCGGCAGGGTTTTGGCGCGGTCAAGGCAAGGTCAATGTCGCAGCCGACCGTCACGATACCGGAGGACTGATGGCGTGGGCCAACTGACAACGTTCCTGCATTGTGCATAGCTCAATGCAGGCATTGCGCAATTCGCGAACGAAGGTCATCGCCCGGAATGGATTGTCGCTGGCGATGTGATCGCCGATAGCCTCAAGGTCACCCTCGGCCTGGTCGGTAAATACCAGCAGTTTCACCTACGCTTCTCGGCCATCGCCTTATATTTGCTCTCCAGGCGATCGAACACGTCCGCGCCAGGTTTCACACGTCCTGCGTCTGCGTCAGCGACGCCTCGCGCGAGGGCTGCATCGAGCGTGGCGAGTCGTTTCTCCCTTTCTTCAACGAGGCGGACTCCCTTGCGCAACACCTCGCTTTTCGAATTGTAGCGACCGGTTTTGACGAGCCGGTTCACGACGTCTTCCAGGCGGTCACCGAGATCTGCACTGATTGCCATGACATGCTCCTAGGGGCTCTTGTCGACGTAATAATAGTTATTGAGCGCTGCGCTAACATGAACCGCTCGTCATCAGGCACGCTTGCATTCCGCGCCGCACCCCACTACGTCAAAACGACAAAGCGAGGATCTGCCATGGCGACTGGACCGAACCGCATTCTCGATGAATTCGCAAAGATCATGACCGATGCCGCGGGTGCCGCGCAGGGCGTGCGGCGCGAAGTGGAGACGGCGTTCCGGGCCCAGGCCGAGCGCATGCTGAATTCCATGGATGTGGTGCAGCGCGAAGAGTTCGAGGCGGTGCGCGAGATGGCGGTCAAGGCGCGGGAAGACAACATTCAGCTGGCGACGCGTGTCGAGGCGCTCGAGGCCAGGCTCGCCGAATTGACCGGACAAGCCGCACCAGCGGGTGCTGCAAAGCCCCGCGCAAAAAAATAATCGTTAAACTTTTCCACATAGCGCGATCCGAAAAATCGCTTTGCCGTGAATCGTTTACCGGCATTGCATGAATCTTCGTGACAGCCACCTTTCCACATGCGGATGGCGCAGTGCGAAAAATTGGGCTGTTCACGCGACTCCCGATCAATAGACTGAATTTGTTGCATGATTCGAAGCAGGGTCATGCGCCGGGCGGTGGGGTCCGGTTGGGTCTTTGTGTTGGAAAGTCCTGACCGTCCGAGTTCTAGACAAGATTGTTCGTCGTGTGTGCCCCGCGGAGCGTGTGGCGCTCCCCTGAACACAGGAAGCATTCATGGAACTCCTCGAACTCGAATTCTCCCGCGAAATCCACCCGGTGGATGTCATCGAGCAGGTGGCCCACAACAACGACTGGTCCTTCGAGCGCGCCGGCGACGACGAGATTTCGATTTCGGTGGCCGGCAGCTGGACAGACTATCACGTCTCCTTTTCCTGGATGGAGGACTTCGAGGCGCTGCATCTGGCCTGCGCCTTCGACATCAAGGTGCCGGAGACACGCGCGCTGGAAGTGATGCGGCTGCTTTCGCTGATAAACGAGCAGATGCTGTTCGGGCATTTCGATCTGTGGGAACAGGAGGGCGCGATCATGTTCCGGCAGTCGCTGCTGCTTGCCGGCGGGGTCGAGCCGTCGAGCCAGCAGGTCGAGGTGCTGCTGTCGTCGGCGCTGGAGGCCTGCGAATGCTATTTCCAGGCCTTCCAGTTCGTCGTCTGGTCGGGTACATCGGCCAAGGACGCGCTGTCCAGCGTGCTCTTTGAGACCCATGGAAACGCCTGAGCCAAGCCGACATCGCCGATGAGTTCCAGCAGCGAGCGCAAGCCCGAGATCAGCTTTGCCGATTTCGACCGTGTCGACATCCGTGCCGGCACGATCATCGAGGCCGAGCCGTTTCCGGAGGCGCGCAAGCCGGCGATCAAGCTGAAGATCGATTTCGGCCCGGCGATCGGGGTAAAGAAGTCGTCGGCGCAGATCACCAAATACTACGCGCCGGAAACGCTGATCGGCCGCCAGGTCTTCGCTGTGGTCAATTTCCCGCCGCGCCAGATCGGCCCGTTCATGTCGGAAGTGCTGACGCTGGGCTTTCCCGACGAAGAGGGCGCCGTGGTGCTCGGCGCCATCGAGCGCAAAGTGCCGGACGGCGGGCGCCTATTCTAGGGCGAGCCTGGGGCGAACTGGAGCCGCTCTGTCCTGATCGGCGCGCTTGCTTGGCATGCCCAGCGCTTCGTCGACGGCGTCGAGGAACATTTCGGCGCAGGCCTGCCAACTATAGCGCATCGCGCGCTGGCGCGCTTCGGCGCGATCGACGTGAAGCGCCTTCATCGCCGCCTCGCCCAGATCGTTCGACACGGCCCCGCCGACGCCATCGCCGACAATATCGATCGGTCCGGTCACCGGATAGGCGGCGACGGGCGTTCCGCTGGCCAGCGCCTCGATGATGACATTGCCGAAGGTGTCGGTGCGGCTCGGAAAAACGAAGACATCGGCCGACGCGTAGATCTCGGCCAGCTCGTCGTTCGGGCGGTGGCCGAGAAAATGCGCGCTGGGATGGCGCGCCTTGAGCTTTGCCAGTTCCGGTCCTTCGCCGACGATAACCTTGCTGCCGGGCAGGTCGAGATCGAGGAAGGCGGTCAGGTTCTTTTCGATCGCGACGCGGCCGACGCATAGGAAAACCGGACGGGGGAATCCGGTTTCCTTGCGCTTGTTGGGCCGGAAATGGTCGGTGTCGACGCCGCGCGTCCAGGGCCTCAGCTTGTTGAAGCCGCGTGCCGCGAGATCGTCCGCCAGCGATTGCGTGGCGACAAGCGTGCCCTGTCCGGAATTGTGGAAGTCGCGCAGCCAATTGTAAGCCCAGCTCTCCGGCACCGGCAGGCGGGCGCTGAGATATTCGGGAAAGCGCGTGTGGTAGCTGGTGGTGAAGGGGCGGCCCACTTTTCGGCAATGGCGGCGCGCCATGATGCCGAGCGGACCCTCGGTGACGATGTGGATGTGGTCGGCCTTGGCGGCCTCGATCACGCGCGCGACGCGGCCAGGCGTGGTCAGCGCCAAGCGGATGTCGGGATAGGTCGGCATCGGCAAGGTGCGAAACAGGTTCGGCGTCAGGAAATCGAGCTCGACGTCGAAGGGTTTCAGCGCCTCGGTGAGGCGTTCCAGCGTGTGCACCACGCCGTTGACCTGGGGCCGCCACGCGTCGGTGATCATCAGGATACGCATGGCGATCCCGATACGCATGGCGATCCTTTGCCGTAATAATTCCTGAGCGCGCCAGCGCGGTGCCGGAACGGCAACCAGGCAGCCGCTCGCGCCTCGCTCCAGCGCACCCGGGCAGGGGCCGGATCGAAGCGATGCGGCAGGGCCGAATCAACAGAGGTCGCGCGCTTCATGCGCGCTCTTGACCATGATTTCATGACGGGCGGATGAAGCCTGTCTCGGCTGGACTTACGCAGGCACCTTGATCACTGCGCGCAGGCCGCCGAGCGGGCTGTCCTCGAGGCTGACGTCGCCGCCGTGGCTGCGGGCGATGTCGCGGGCGATCGACAGGCCAAGGCCGGTGCCGCTGGCATCGAGATTGCGCGCCTCGTCGAGCCGCAGGAAAGGCTTGAACACCTCTTCGCGCTTGTCGGGTGCGATGCCCGGTCCGTCGTCGTCGATGGTGACGGTAAGCGAGCCGCGGCCATGATTGGCGTGGACCTCGACGGTCTTGGCATAGCGGAAAGCATTGCCGATGACGTTCGACAGCAAACGGGCAAAGGCGTTCGGCCGCACATGCACAGTCGGATCGCCGACCAGCGTCGTCGCGAGCTTGCAGCCGCGCAATTGCGCTTCATCGCCGAGCTTCTGGAAATAGGTCTCAAGGTCGAAGCGGCCTGTATCCTCCGCGGACTCGCCGCGGGCAAAAGAGAGATAGCCTTCCAGCATAGACTGCATGTCGTCGATGTCCTGGTTCAGCGCGGCCTTGGTCTCGGACTTGCCGCCGGCCAGCGCCAGCTGCAGCTTGAAGCGGGTGAGAATGGTCCTGAGGTCGTGGCTGACGCCGGTCAGCATCGCGGTGCGCTGCTCGATCTGGCGCTCGATGCGCTCTCGCATCTGGATGAAGGCGAAGCCGGCGCGACGGACTTCCTCGGCGCCGCGCGGGCGGAAATCGCGCGGCATCGGCCGACCCTTGCCGAAACTCTCGGCGGCCTCGGCGAGCGTCAGGATCGGCCTGATCTGATTGCGCAGGAAGGGAATGGCGATCATCAACAGCACCAGCGAGGTGCCGACCATCCAGATCAGGAAGATATGGGTGTTCGAGGCATAAGCCTGGCTGCGCCTCACGAAGACGCGCAGCACCTTGCCTTCAAGCTGGACGCGAACCTCGACGACGTTGGAGTTGCCGACGGTGTCGATCCAGAACGGACGGTTGATCTGCTTCGTGATCTCCGACGACAAGGCCTCGTCGAGGATCGAGAAGAACGGTTTGGGACCGGGCGGCGGCAGCGGGTCCGGCGGCAGCAGATCCACCTTCAACTGCATGCGGTCCTGGGCGATGCGGATGATGTTGGCGTAGTCAGCGTCGTGCGGATAGGTCTCCATCATGTCGATGACGGCCGCTATGTCCGAGATGGTCGCCTGCGACAGGCGCTGCGTGACAGTCTGCCAATGGCGCTCCATGAAGACGAAGGCGACCACCGACTGCAGCAGGATCATCGGCGCGATCACGATGATCAGCGAGCGGGCATAAAGCCGTTTCGGCATGTAGAGCGCGACCAGGCGCCAGAACCGGTTCCAGGCACGCGGCATCGCCCTCAGCGTCCGCAATGCGAGATCGCCGGGACCGCTTCCTTTAGGCTTGTCCAGTTGCGTGGTCGCCATTCGCCCTTCCGCTCGTCGATGGCCGTTCAGCAAAGGGCCTTCGACGGTAACCTATTCGACGCTGAGCCGATACCCAATACCGCGCACCGTCTGCAGCCACACCGGATTGGACGGATCGCGCTCTATCTTGCGGCGCAGCCGGTTGATCTGCACGTCGATGGTGCGCTCGCCGACATCCGATTCATCGCCCACCAGCTCATGGCGCGGTATGGTCTCGCCCGCCCGCGCGGCGAAGATCGCGAGGATCTCCTGCTCGCGGTCGGTCAGCTTAAGCGCCTCGCCGCCGCGCTTCAATTCACGCTTGGCGATCTGGAATGTGTAGGGCCCGAACACCAGTTGCTCCACCTTCGGCGTCGCCGCTGGGCCGCCACGGCGCAGAATGTTGTTGATGCGCAGGATCAGCTCGCGCGGATCGAACGGTTTCGGCAGGTAATCATCGGCGCCGGCTTCCAGGCCGGTGATGCGGCTGTCGGTCTCGGACAGCGCCGTCAGCATCAGGATCGGCACGTTCTTCTCGGCCCGCAGCGCCTTGGTGAGGTCGACGCCGGTCTCGCCCGGCATCATCACATCGAGCACCAGAAGGTCGAAGTCGAGGCCGGCGAGCTTGCGCCTGGCCTCGCCGGAATTGCCGGCCACGGTGACGCGAAAACCGTTCTCGGACAGATACTGCTTGAGCAGGTTACGGATACGCGTGTCGTCGTCGACGACCAGAAGATGCGGCGCGTCATCGTCGGGCGCTGACGGATGATCGACCTTCTCAATGGTCTCCATGGTTCTTCCCCGATGTTTGCGCAGGCACAATGTCAATCTGCGCTCTTAGTTCCGGATTGACCATCGCTTCCAGAAAACGCTCGATCGTGGCGCGTTCGGTGGTTCCGGAATCCTCCAATGCCGCACGGATGCGGCGCGACTGTGGCCGCGCCAGTGCCAGGGCCAGGGCGCGACCCTTGGCGGTCGGGTAAAGCTCGCGCTGCCGGCGGTCGCGCGGACCCTGCACCTGGACGATGTGATCGGTGTCGATCAACTGCTTCAAAACCCGCGCCAGGCTCTGCTTGGTGATCTTCAGCACATCGAGCAGCTCGGCGACGGTGAGGCCCGGCCTGCGGTTGACGAAGTGCAGCACGCGATGATGGGCGCGGCCGAAGCCGTAATCGGCGAGGATCTGGTCCGGGTCGGAGGTGAAATCGCGATAGGCGAAGAAAAACAGCTCGATAATGGCGAAGTCGATGCCGTCCTCATCGGCGATGGCCGTCCTGATCGGTTTTCCGGCTGCGGGGCTCGTCATCGTTTCTCCATGCGAGGCGGGAATTACGTCAGTACTATTGACGTAATTTCCGGGCAATGATAATTTTTGACAAGCTTTTCGGCGGATTGCGAACAAAAAGGCAAGAGGAAGCCGTTTTTCCGGAACTTCCTGAGTTTGCCACGGATTGAATATCCGCCTACGCTTTCAAGCATTGGCCAGCGTTTCGGATCCTGTGCGGGGCCGGTTCGAAAGGTCATAAACACAACGATTTGCGGGCGCCTGCCCGCGGGAGGTTTCCATGGCATCCGTTCCCTTCGATCAATTGGAAGGCTTCATCTGGATGAACGGCGAGTTCGTCAAATGGGCCGACGCCAAGATCCATGTGCTGACCCATGGCCTGCACTATGCCAGTGCCGTCTTCGAGGGCGAGCGCGCCTATGGCGGCCAGATCTTCAAGCTGACCGAGCACAATGAGCGCCTGCATGAATCGGCGCGCCTGCTCGGCTTCAAGATTCCCTATCCGGTCGCCGAGATCGACGAGGCCTGCCGCACGCTGCTGAAGAAGCAGGGTTTCCAGGACGCCTATGTGCGTCCGATCGCCTGGCGCGGCAGCGAGCAGATGGGCGTTTCGGCGCAGAACAACCGCATCAACTGCGCCATCGCCATCTGGCAGTGGCCGAGCTATTTCGATCCCGCGCAGAAGCTCAAGGGCATTCGGCTCGACGTCGCCGAATGGCGCCGGCCCGATCCGCGCACCGCGCCGTCCAAGTCGAAGGCCGCCGGCCTCTACATGATCTGCACGCTGTCCAAGCACGCCGCCGAGGCCAATGGCTACGCCGACGCCATGATGCTCGATTGGCGCGGCCAGGTGGCGGAAGCGACGGGCGCCAACATCTTCTTCGTCAAGGACGGCAAGATCCATACGCCGACGCCTGACTGCTTCCTCGACGGCATAACCCGCCGCACGGTGATCGGCCTGGCGAAGGACCGCGGTTTCGAGGTGATCGAGCGCGCCATCATGCCGGAGGAACTCGAAGGTTTCGAGCAGTGCTTCCTCACCGGCACCGCCGCCGAGGTCACGCCGGTTTCCGAGATCGGTCCATACCGATTCGAGGTCGGTGAGATCGCCAAGACATTGATGAATGACTATTCCGCCGCGGTGCAGCCAAAGCATGCAATCGCTGCAGAATAGAGATAGTCACAGCTTTTTTGTGCAATAGGGGCGGTTTTCGAGCCGCCCCTTTTATTTAAGCGCGCGCGCATTTGACTTTCGAACAATTCGGCGTCTCATGATGGCGTCGGCCCGAGGAGGCTGGCGGCTATGGAGGGACTAGTTACATGGACAGCAACACGATTATTCAGATCGTTGTACAGGTAATTGCCGGCGTTATCGGTGGCCAGGCGGTTGGCGCGGCGTTCAAGCAGGCGGCGATGGGCCAACTTACCAAAATCCTCAGCGGTGCGATCGGCGGCGTCGGCGGCGCGGCCATTCTCGGCAGCCTGCTCGGCGGCGGCGGCGTTGACGCGGCAGCGGCGGCGGGCGGCATCGGCAGCGCGCTCGACCTGAAGAACCTCCTCGGCGGCGTTGGCGGTGGCGCGATCCTGACGGGCATCGTCGGCGCGGTCATGAATGCGATGAAGAAATAGGTCCGGTCTTTCGGACTTTGCCATGGGCGGCCTCGGCCGCCCATTCCTTTTTTGACCAAGCCGGCGACCTCGGCCGCCCATTCCTTTTGACCAAGCCGGCGGCCTCGGCCGCGCAGTTCCTCCCGAAGTTCGGACAATGGTGGACGAGGCTCGCCGGGCTGTCTACATCAGGGCGACACTTCGAAGGAAGGGAAAGGAATGCCATGGGTCAGCTCAATGCCGGTATCGTGCCGGTCACGCCCTTCCAGCAGAACTGCACCATTCTCTTCGACATGGACGACAGGTCGGGCGTCGTGGTCGATCCCGGCGGCGATGTCGACCAGATATTGTCGGCGCTGAAGGACAATGCCATCACCGCCGGCGCAATCTGGATCACGCATGGTCATATCGACCATGCCGGCGGCGCCATGGACCTGAAGGACGCGCTGGGCATCGACATTATCGGCCCACATGAGGCCGACAAGCCCCTGCTTGCCAATCTCGAGAACCAGGCCAAACGTTTCGGCCTCACCGATCCGGTGCGCAATTGCGTGCCGGACCGCTTTCTCACCGAAGGCGAAACGGTGTCGTTCGGCAACCATGTGTTCGAAGTGCTGCATTGCCCGGGACATGCGCCGGGCCATGTCGTCTACTACAACCGGGCGGCCAAATTCGCGCATGTCGGCGACGTGCTGTTCCGCGGCTCGATCGGGCGCACCGACCTTCCCGGCGGCGACCATGCCGCGCTGATCGCCTCGATCAAGGACAAGCTTCTGCCGCTAGGCGACGACATAGGTTTCATCTGCGGCCATGGCCCGGGCAGCCGCCTTGGCGACGAGCGGCGGACCAATCCGTTTCTGACCTAGGCTATGCCGATATTCAGGTGATGCCGGCCTGCGAGCGTCAGTTTCCTGCGCTTCCGGTGCTCACGTACTGTAAGTACGCTCCGCTCCGGTTCTCGGAACCCATCGCTCTCGGCTCGGCCTGACCTGAATCTCGGCATAGCCATCGTTGGCGGGTTATTCAAAAAAAAGCGCCGCCCAAGGGCGGCGCTTTTTAGGGCAGGGAACCTGGGTTTTCTTAATTGGCGACGCAGAAATGCTGGGCGCCGTCACTGCCGGTGAAGGTGCCGGTCCGCGAATTGAAGCTGCGGTAGCGGTCCGAGCAATATTCGTACCAGCCGCGGGTCCACGGCTCGGCGTAGCGGTCGGCATAGACGACGCGCGGCTGCTGAACGTAGTAGCGGCGCACCGGCCGGTCGACATAATAATCGTCACCATAGGCCGGTTCGTAATAGCGCGGCCCGGGGTTGCTGAGCGCGCTGCCGATCAGGGCGCCGGCCGCGAGGCCGACAACGCCGGCGGCGAGGGCGTCACCGCCATGATGACGATGATGGTGCCAGCGCCAGTCGTCCGCATTGGCCGCCGAGAAGGTGGCCAAGGTGGTCGCGGCAATGCCGACACTGAGGATGGCGGTCTTGAGAAAACGGTTCATTTTCGGTCTCCTTCGCGCCGGCCCGCGCATTTTTCGGGGATATGGACCGGCTTTAGCAAAGGTTAATAGAAGACCGTGGCTGAACGGAGGCTGAACGGAAATCGGTGTAAACGATTTTTCGAGGCCTGGGGATTTTTCGAGCCTCGGCGGTTTGCGAGGCTTGGCGATTTTCGAAGCCGGCGACCTTTCCGGACCTAGGCACAATCCGTTCCGGGGCGGGAGCGGTCCCGCCTGAAAAGCTTCCGTCGGATCCGTCGCGAGCCGGCTTAGCCGACCGACAGATTGACGGCCTTCGGACCCTTGCCGCGCTTGTCCGGCTCGGTGTCGAATGTCACTTTCTGCCCATCCTCAAGACCGGGAAGGCCCGACGCCTGCACAGCCGAGATGTGGACGAAGACATCCTTCGCGCCATCATCGGGCGTGATGAAGCCGAAGCCCTTGGCATGGTTGAAGAATTTGACGGTGCCGGTCTGCGGCATGGGAAACTCCTTTGATCCCATCAAGTCAAGTCTCGGGCCGGCAAACTGCCCGAGAGGAAATTTGTCCTTTATTTTAGCGCTATCGGCAAGAGAAAGTTTTCGCCTGCCGATCCAAGCATTTGCGCGCAAAAAAGGCGCAACCTTTTCGGTCGCGCCTTCGCAAATTCAAGCCTGTCCTGAAGCCGGTTCATGATCCTGCCGCACCATTGCATCCGCAACGATAGGCTGTTTCGGCGGATCAGGCGGCGCGCAGGTTGACCGCCTTCGGGCCCTTGCCCATGCGGTCCGGCTCGACGTCGAAGGTGACCTTCTGGCCGTCGACCAGCGTGCGCAGGCCAGAGGCCTCGATCGCGGAAATGTGGACGAAC
Source organism: Mesorhizobium sp. CA5 (assembly GCF_020165105.1). Taxonomy (NCBI): domain Bacteria; kingdom Pseudomonadati; phylum Pseudomonadota; class Alphaproteobacteria; order Hyphomicrobiales; family Phyllobacteriaceae; genus Mesorhizobium; species Mesorhizobium sp. CA5. The sequence goes on from NZ_JAIUHJ010000008.1 coordinate 94,695, forward strand.
ACGTCCTTGGCGCCACCATCCGGCGTGATAAAGCCGAAGCCTTTGGTGGCATTGAAGAACTTTACAGTACCGGTCTGGGCCATTGGGGAAAACTCCTTCACCCGTGTCAGTCTTGGTGGTTTGCCCGCTGCCTCGCGCCTTGGGCAAATCCCGGTGGTTGCTTCGGCGGTCATGCATTCGCGCATGGTCAAACCCCCCGCCGAAAAACGGGGTTGTCAGAGATTCACACTTATCGGGGAAAGGTCGTCCAAAACGTTCCGCTCTCCGGGTCGCAAATGCCCGAACATGATTTTTATTACACGGAAACGTGATGGTTGCAAGACGACGCTCGCGGGCGGCCAGCGGCGCGTCCAACGCTGGGCCTCGATAGACCCGGCCCTATCACCGGTCATCGGCCAGAGGCGGGCCAAGCATGGGCCAGAATGTGGGCGGCGACGACCGTTCCGTGGCTCCACAAACGATGGTTGCGTTTAACGCGCGGGATGCGAGGATACCGCGAGCCGGCATCACGCGTCGGGATGGAGGAGGGGTATATGCGGCTTCTTGCGGTGTCATGGCAGGGCGTTGTCGTTTTCACGCTGTCGGCGCTGCTGGCAGCCTGCACCGTCGTCGTCGACGATGGGCCGCGCCCGCCCGGGCCGCATCCGCAGCTCTGCACCATGCAATACCAGCCGGTCTGCGCCCGGCGCGGCGGCGACCGGCAGACTTTTGCCAATGCCTGCCTGGCCGAAAGGGAAGGCTACCGCATCATGCGAGAGGGTGCTTGCCGCGACGGCGGCGGCGGTGGTGGCGAACAAGCCTTCTGCACGCGCGAATACGCGCCGGTCTGCGCCAGGCGCCACGGGCAAGTGCGAACCTTCCCGAACGCGTGCGAAGCGCGCGCGGCGGACTATCGCATCGTCGGCGACGGCCCGTGCTGAGCAGACCGCGGTGTCCATTCGCAAGATAGACACCGCGAGGCGCGCTGACGTTTGTCTTGAATCTCTTGCCCGCATGGCTTAGGTCCGGCGGACCAACAAATACGGCAGGTTTCCCATTAACAAAGATCGCAGAAGAGCGGCAAACGCCGGTGGCAGGCCAGGTGGCTCGGCGAGCCCGCTCGATCCTTATGTGCAAAAGGCGCTGCAACTGCACCAGGCCGGCCGGCGCCAGGAGGCCGAGGGCCTCTACCGGCAGGTATTGGGGCAGCAGCCGAACCATGCCGCCGCGCTGCATTTCCTCGGGCTGCTGCTGCACCAGACCGGTAGGAGCGAGGAAGGGCTCGATCTCATCGAGCAGTCCGTGACGCTGCAGCCCCAGAATGCCGACTTCCTCAACAATATGGGCACGGTCATGCGCGATCTCGGGCGCGTCGCCGCCGCGATCGATTTCTTCCGCGGCGCGGTGGATATCCGGCCGGACCAACTGGCCGCGCGCGACAATCTCGGCTCGTCGCTGAAGCAGCTCGGACAGCTCGACGCGGCTGAGGAGATCTATCGAGGCACCATCGGCCGCAACCCGTTCCACGTCCGCGCGCGCATCGGCCTTGCCGAGACGATGCAGGAGGCTGGGCGGCTGGATGAGGCGATCAAGCTGTTTAGCGAGGCGCTGTCGATCCGGCCGAAGGACGCCGAGTTGCTCTACGGGCTTGGCGTCGCGATGATGGAGAAGGGCAAGCTCGGCGAGGCGGCCGATTTCGCCCGCCAGGCGTTGGCGATCGCCCCGAACATGTCGAAAGCCTGGCTGCTGCTCTCGCAGGTCAAGCGCCAGACCGAGCGCGACAAGGAGCTTTCCGGCATGGAGGCCGAGCACGCCAAGGCGCCGCAAGGCAGCCTCGCGCGCATGCAGCTCTCCTTCGGCCTGGGCAAGGTCAATGACGACCTCAAGGATTACGGTCGCGCCTTCGACTATTTCGCCGAGGGCAATGCCATCCGCCGCAAGGCGATCGACTACGATCCCGCGCGCACGCGCGGCGAATTCGAGGCGATGAAGGCGGCCTTCGACACAGCCTTCTTCGAGAAGCGCAGGCCAAGCGGCATTTCCGACGACACGCCGATTTTCGTCGTCGGCATGCCGCGCTCCGGCACCACGCTGGTCGAGCAGATCATCGCCAGCCACCCGACGGTCTTTGGCGCGGGCGAGTTGAACATCCTGAAGACGGCCGTCGGCAAGCAGTTTCCGATGAGCATGCCGGGCGGCTTCCCCGCCGGTATCGCCGACATGCCCGACAAGGCGTTCGCCGAGGCGGGCCAGGCCTATCTCGACATGCTGCATAGCCGCTATCCGGGCTACCGCCATGTCACCGACAAGATGCCGGGCAACTTCCTGCTGGTCGGCTTCCTGCACATGATGCTGCCGAAGGCCAAGATCGTCCATTGCGCGCGCGATGCGGCGGCCACGTGCCTGTCGATCTTCAAGGTGCATTTCCGCGGCGACAGCCACCGCTACGGCTACGACCTCGGCGAGCTCGCCGATTTCCATAACCTCTACACAGACATCATGGCGCATTGGCACAAGGTGCTGCCAGGCGTCGTGCATGATGTGCGCTATGAGGATTTCGTCGCCGACCAGGAAGGGCAGTCGCGGGCGCTGATGGCGTATCTCGGCCTGCCCTGGGACGACAAGGTGCTGTCCTTCCACGAGACGGACCGGCCGGTGCGCACCGCTTCCGCCGCGCAGGTGCGCCAGCCGATGTATCAGGGCTCGGTCGATCTGTGGAAGAGGTATGGGGAGCGGCTGAAGCCGCTGCTTGATCGGCTGAACTAGCACACGCGTCAGCGATTGGCCGAAGCGCCCGCACTTCGTCATCCTCGGGCGGAGCGGGAGCGAAGCGGACGCGTAGACCCGAGGATCCATTCCGTGACCTCGCGCGAAGGTTAAAGGCGGCGCAGAACAGAGGTCGTTTTGCATCGCTGCAAAGCTCATAGGTAACGGAATGGATCCTCGGGTCTGCGCCGCGTCGCTTCGCTCCTTGCTCCGCCCGTGGATGACGACCTGACGAGCGTCTCGGCCAATCGCAACGGATTGCGATCAGCCGACACTGGCGTTCCGTCGCTCCTCAAAGCTGGATGAATGGCTGGAAGCCGCCGAAGATCATGCGCTTGCCGTCGAACGGCATGGCGGACCAGTCCATCTTGAGACGCTCATCGGCCATCACCTTGGCCATGACCGCGTCGCGGCTCTGCCTGGACTCGTAGACGACCCAGGAGAAGATGACGACCTCGTCGTCCTTCGCCTGCACGGCGCGCGGGAACGAGGTCAGCTCGCCATAGGGGACATCGTCGCCGACGCATTCGACATAGGCGAGCGCGCCGTGCTCCATCCAGACGGCGCCGGCGTTCTCGGCCATCTTCTTGTACGCATCGAGATTTGCCTTCGGCACGGCAAGCACGAAACCATCGACATAGGACATGCTGAACTCCTCTTTGTGGCGTCTCTTCCCCCGTGGGAGAAGGTGGATCGGCGCGCAGCGCCGAGACGGATGAGGGGTGCGCCAGCTCGGCGTCGCTTACCCCTCACCCGGAGCCGATTTGCGAAGGGCAATTCGGGGCAATCCGACCTCTCCCACAAGAGGGGGAGAGGTGGGCGGGCTCACTTCACCGGCGCGTTCATCGCCCAAGCGACGCCGAAGGGGTCTTTCACCTGGCCCCAGCGGTCGCCCCAGAACATCACCTGCAGCGGCGTGACGACCTCGCAGCCGGCATCCACCGCGCGCTGCCACCAGGCATCGATGTCGTCGCTGCCGAGATGCAGCTGCAGCGTATAGCCTTGCGCCGCCTGGTGCGGATGACCGTGTTCGGGATAGGCATCGCCCAGCATCAGCGTCGAGCCGTTGACGTAGAGATGGATGTGCATTGTGCGGCCCTTGTCGTCAGGCGGATAGGCGAACACTTCCTCCGCGCCGAAAGCCTTCTTGTAGAACTCGGCGGCCTTGATGGCGCCGTCGACCTGCAGGTAGGGGGTCAATCCGCCAAGGACCTTGGCGCGGGGCGGGGTCTGGTCGTTCATTCTCGTGTTCCTCTTCACGGGTTGATGCGGTTTTGCGACCCCAGGACGGATGAAGCGGCGGCGATCCTACATGGCCCGCCAATTTTTTTTAGAGTAGCTGGCCCAGACAGCTCCGGCGACAAGCGCCGGCTGCAAACAATCGCGTCGAAGTTGCGACTTATATGACCTTCGCCGAGAAGGTGGCGGCGCGGCGGCTTTCGCGCGTTTCGAAAATCTCCGGAAAGCCGATGTCCTTGCGCAGCTCGGCCGGCAGCGACAGCAGGATGCGCTCGCTGCGATGACGCGCGCGCGCCTGGGCATAGCGGTTGGCAAGGCGGCCGATGGATGACAGTACCGACATGATGTCTCTCCCTGGTTGATGCCGGCATCATCGTGTCGGCATTCCAAGGACGAGGCGGCAATCGGCGATCCGACAGGTCGCCCTCGATTTTTTTCAGAGCACCGACGCGGCCAGCGCGGTGTCGTAATATTCCACCATCTCGATGATCTCGCCGTCGCGGACCGTCCAGAAATTGGCGGTACGCATGATGAGCTCCTCGCCGGTGGCGCGGCGCGTCATGTGGATCTCGACCTGCGCGGCGACCTTGTCGCCGCCGTCGATGAGCTCGACCGGGACAAAATGTCGGTATTCGAAGTCGTCGTCGAGCGCCAGCAGCCTGGCGAGGAATTCCTGCTTGCCGTGCGCGGTGCCGGCATGACGCGATTGCCGGGGATCGGCAATCCAGCGGAACACGACATCTTCGGCGCACCGAGACAAGGCGCCCTCGATGTCGCGATCCGCATAGGCCTGATAGAGATTGCTGACGATTTCCACTGCACGCATGGCCCATTCCCTCCATGGCTAAGCAGTTCAGCATGCGCTTTTTTTAGCAGGTGGAAAAGTATCGCCGAGCCGGCAGCAACGCCTGTCGGGCCGGCAGCGCCGGCCCAACAGAGGTATCGTCTCAGCTCGGCATCTCGGCGACCGAGCGGAAGAAGGCTTCCGGGTCGTCGACCTCGGTCAGCCGCCGCTTGTCGATCAGCCAGAAGCGATTGCCGACGGCGCGGATGAAGGAGCGATCATGCGAGGCAAGCAGGCAGCTCGCCTGATGCTTCAACAATTCGTCCTCCAATGCTTCCTGGCCGTCGATGTCGAGATGGTTGGTCGGCTCGTCGAGCAGATAGAAATTGGGATGGATGAGCCTGAGCACCAGCATCATCAGCCTCGATCTCTGTCCGCCGGACAGAGCGCCGATCTTCTTCTCCTGCATCTCGATCGCGACGCCGGCGCCGGCGAGCAGCGAGCGGGCGCGCTGCTCGCCGACCTCGAAGCGGCGCGAGACCATCGCCAGCGGCGTGTCGTCGCCATCGATGCCCGACAGCGCCTGATCGCTGTAACCGAGCACGGTCGACGGCGTCACCTTGATGTTCGCGACCGATCCCGGCTCGGCGATGGCGCCGCGGATCATTGCGATGAAGCGCGTCTTGCCGACGCCGTTGCGGCCAAGCAGCACGATGCGGTCGTCCTGGCAGATGTGGCACTTGCCGGTCCTGAACAGCAGCGTGCCGTCAGGGGTTTCGACCGCAGCGTCCTCCAGCGTGATCAGCACCTTGGCGTGGGTGCCGCGGTTGGCCAGCTTGATTGCGCCGGCCGAACGCTCGCGATGCGCTTGTATGGCGGCATCCTCCAGCTTCTCGGCCCGTTCCTTGAGCTGCCTGGTCTTCACCGTCAAAAGGTCGCTGCCGGAATTGATGCCGATATTGTTCAACTTGGCGGCCTGTTTGCGCAACTGCTGGGCGATCTTCATGTCGCGCTCGAACTTGCGCGCCGTCGAGGCATCGAGCTCGTCGAGCGCCTGCCTGGCGCGCGAATAGGGCAGGGCGAACACCGGCGATTCTTCCGGGCGCAGGAACAGGGTACGGTTGGTGGTCGCGTCGAGGAAGGCGCGGTCGTGGCTGGCGATAATGACCGGCACATCGCGTGGCAGCGCATTGAGCCATGTTTCCAGCTGGCTGATCCTGGCGAGGTCGAGATGATTGGTCGGCTCGTCGAGCAGAAGCACGTCGGGATCGGTGACCCAGACGCGGGCGATCAGCGCCAGACGTTGCCAGCCGCCGCTCAGAGCGCGCATTGGCCGGCCGCGCATGTCTTCCGGCACCTCGAGCGAATCCAGCACGACGTCGACGCGCCAGAACTCGCTGTCGCGCTGTTCGGGCGGCAAGGCATCGGCGACGATGTCATGGAAGCTGCTGCCGAGGAATGTGTCAGGGATGGATTGCTCGACATGGCCGACGCGCAGGCCGCGCGACCGGGTGATGTCGCCGGTCGTGGCTTCGACTTCGCCGGCCAGGCATTTGAGAAGTGTGGATTTGCCACGGCCATTGGCCGCGACGATGCCGAGCCGGTCGCCGGAGCCGATGATGAGGTCGAGGTTGGAGAAGAGCGGCGCACTCATGGTGACGCCGAGGGATTTGAGGCTGATCAGGGCCATGTCGATTTCTCTGGTCTGTCCGGAAAATCCGGCTCAATGCACTTTGACGGTGCGCCCCTAGGCCATCAGGCCAGGTTCAGCGGCACCACGAAAGGGCAGACCAAAAATCGAAGCGGGAAAACCCGGACCGTCCTGGTCAGCCCTGCAAGCAAGCTCGCAGGGCACAGACAGGGCCGCGCTGACGGTGGTGGCAGTAGTTCACGCAGCCCTCCTTTCCAGATGTTCGAGTTGGGAACTGGGTACACCAGGGGAGGGGCGGAGGCAAGGTGCGCCTTTCCCTTCTCCCCTTGTGGGAGAAGGTGGATCGGCGCGACAGCGCCGAGACGGATGAGGGGTGTTCCAGCGGAGTGAGACGGCCGCGACCTCTTCGCTGGACAAACGGTGTCGCCAAGCTGGAGCACCCCTCATCCGTCGCCTTCGGCGACACCTTCTCCCACAAGGGGAGAAGGAAAAGGCGCTACTGCCCCGGCCGTCCGGTCTTGCCCGGCCGGCGTTTTTGACGCCGCTCGTCGCCAGGGTCCTCGTAGGAGCCGATGCCGGCTCGCTGGCGGACGATCGGCTTGTCGTCTCGTTCCTTCGCGCCCGTCCTGCCGGACATCTCCCCCGCCGGAGGAGGCGTTGGCTGCGGCTTCGCCGGCTTCTTGCCCTCGACCGGTTTCTCCGTGCGGCGCACGGTCATCTCGTCGAGCGAGTTCTTCCTGAACAGGGGCTTTGTCGGCTCGCCGGGAATGCCGAAATCGGAACCGTGCGCTTCCTGCGCGCTCTGCTTCTTGAACAGCGAACGCGACACTGCGCCGGCCGGGGTCGTCATGTCGGTGCCGGGCCCCATGTCGTCGATCGACGGCTTGGCGAAGAGCGGCTTCTTCACCGGCACGACGCCGTCGGCGCCCATCTCGTCCAGATGCGGCTTGCGGAAGAGGTTGGGCCGGGCAGCCTTTGCCGCCTCCTCGGCGGCGCGTGCCTCATCGAGCTTGCGGAAGCGCTCCTGTTCCTCGACCGTGCGATGCTTGGCCACGCCCTTATTGTGCTTGCCCTTTTCGCGGCCTGATGCAGGACTTTGCCCTTCCACCTCGCGCGCCAGCGGGTCGTCGGAGATGGCGAGTTCCATCTCGCGCAGCCGCTTGATCTCGTCGCGGACCCGCGCCGCCTTCTCGAAGTCGAGATTGGCGGCGGCGTCGCGCATCTGCTTGTCCAGCGCCTCGAGGTGCGTCTTCAAATTGTTGCCGATCATGGCGCCGGCATCATCGGTGAACTGAGAAATGTCGGCGCGGACATGGTCCTTCTCGTAGACCGAGTCGAGGATATCGGCGATGCGCGACTTGACCGATTCCGGCGTGATGCCGTTGGCGGCGTTCCACTCCATCTGCTTCTCGCGGCGGCGGTTGGTCTCCGCCATCGCCCGTTCCATCGAGCCGGTGATCTGGTCGGCGTAGAGGATGACCTTGCCGTCGACGTTGCGGGCGGCGCGGCCGATGGTCTGGATCAGCGAGGTTTCGGAGCGCAGGAAACCTTCCTTGTCGGCATCGAGAATGGCGACGAAGCCGCATTCGGGAATGTCGAGGCCCTCGCGCAACAGGTTGATGCCGACCAGCACGTCGAAGGCGCCGAGGCGCAAATCGCGCAGGATCTCGATGCGCTCCAGCGTGTCGATGTCGGAATGCATGTAGCGGACGCGGATGCCGTTCTCGTGCAAATATTCGGTGAGGTCCTCGGCCATGCGCTTGGTCAGCACTGTGACCAGCGTGCGATAGCCGGCCCGGGTCGTGTCGCGGATCTCGCCGACGACGTCGTCGACCTGGCTCTTGGCCGGACGCACCTCGACCGGCGGATCGATCAGGCCGGTCGGACGGATGACCTGCTCGGCGAAGACGCCGCCGGACTGCTCCATTTCCCAACCGCCCGGCGTCGCCGAAACCGCCACCGACAGCGGGCGCATGGCGTCCCATTCCTCGAAGCGGAGCGGCCGGTTGTCCATGCAGGAGGGCAGGCGGAAACCATACTCGGCCAGCGTCGCCTTGCGGCGGAAGTCGCCGCGATACATGCCGCCGATCTGCGGCACGGTGACGTGGCTTTCGTCGATGAAGATCAGCGCATTGTCGGGCACATATTCAAACAAGGTCGGCGGCGGATCGCCGGGCTGGCGTCCGGTCAGGTAACGCGAATAGTTCTCGATGCCGGCGCAGGAGCCGGTCGCCTCCAGCATCTCCAGATCGAAGCGCGTGCGCTGCTCCAGCCGCTGCGCCTCCAGCAAACGGCCAGCCTTTTCAAGCTCTTGCAGGCGATGCTTGAGCTCCTCCTTGATCGACTTGATGGCTTGGTTCAAGGTCGGGCGCGGCGTCACGTAGTGCGAGTTGGCGTAGATTTTGACGCTCTTCAATTCGCCGGTCTTCTGGCCGGTGAGCGGATCGAACTCGGTGATCTGTTCGATCTCGTCGCCGAACATCGAGATGCGCCAGGCGCGGTCTTCCAGGTGGGCGGGGAAGATCTCGATGGTGTCGCCGCGCACGCGAAACGAGCCGCGCACGAAGTTGATGTCCTGGCGCTTGTATTGCTGGGCGACGAGGTCGGCGAGAAGCGAGCGCTGGTCGAGCCGGTCGCCGACCTGCATCTGGAACGTCATCGCCGTGTAGGTCTCGACCGAGCCGATACCATAGATGCAGGACACGGAGGCGACGATGATGACGTCGTCGCGCTCGAGCAGCGAGCGCGTCGCCGAGTGGCGCATGCGGTCGATCTGCTCGTTGATCGAGGATTCCTTCTCGATATAGGTGTCCGTGCGCGGGACGTAGGCTTCCGGCTGGTAATAGTCGTAATAGGAGACGAAGTACTCGACCGCGTTCTCGGGGAAGAATTTCTTGAACTCGGCATAGAGCTGCGCGGCAAGCGTCTTGTTCGGCGCCAGGATCAGGGCAGGGCGCTGCGTCTCCTCGATCACCTTGGCCATGGTGAAGGTCTTGCCCGAGCCGGTGACGCCGAGCAGCACCTGGGTGCGGTCGTTCCGCTCGACGCCTTCGACGAGGTCCTTGATGGCTGTCGGCTGATCTCCGGCGGGCTCGAAATCCGAGACCATCTTGATGGCGATGCCGCCCTCAGACTTTTCCGGGCGGGCCGGGCGGTGCGGCGTCCACAGCTGGCCGTCCTTGTGCAGCGGATTGCCGGATTCGATCAGCGCCGAGAGCGCCGCGACCGTTGCGGTGACGCCGCCGGACGAAACCGACTCGGCATCCTCCAGGCTGATGTCGAGGCCGGCCACAGGGTTGAGGCCGGCGGCCGCGCGCTCCTTCGCCGAGGCAGCGCCGCCCATCGAGGTGCCGCGCGCGGTGCGCCCGGGCGCCGACGAGCGCTCGGGTATCTTCTTCGGCGCTTTTGCCTTCGGCTGCTTTTCAGCTTCACGCTCGATCTGCCCGGCCCAATCGGAGATCGAGCCGGTCAGCGGCGCGCCGGAAAAGTCGGCCTGCGGCGCTTCCGCGAAGCCGCCGGGCTCCAGCGGCTCGGCGGCATCGAGGAATTCGGTCAGCGGGCTGCGCCGCTTCGGCGCGCCGTCTTGCGAAGGCGTCTTCTTGTCAGGATGTCTGGCCATGGCCCGAATATGGGAGGACTCGGCCGAAATGGAAAGAGCGGAGTGAGAGGGCTCCGGCCGCGCTTGGACGCTGCTGACAGAAGGCTGTCAGGAAAGGGGTCATGATCCGATTGGCCTGGGAGCGTCTGCGATTGCGGCAAGCGCCGCGGCGACGGCGGCGGCGCGGCGGGCCTTCGGCCCATCCACCGGCCAGACCAGGCGGCGCTTGATGGTCAATGCCGGAACCTCGCGGGCAATCTCGACGAGCTGGCCGGAGCGGAAATGCTCCCTCAGCACCAGTTCGCTGGCAAGCAGCGCGCCCATGCCGGAAATCGCGGCATGCGCGGCCAGCACGGTCAAGGGGAATCGCGGTCCGTGGTCGATGTTCTTGCGTTGGCGGCCGGCGGCGGCGAACCAGTTTGCCCATGTGGGGTAGACATCGTCGCCCATCGTCTGGTCGATGTGGAGGAGGGGCAGGCGGTCGAGCACTTCGGCGCTGTCTTGATCTGTGCGGCTGCGGATCAGCGCCGGGGCACAGGCCGGAACCACCCTTTCGGTGAAAAGATCGGCCGATGCGAGATCTCTTGCCGTGCTGTTGCGGTAACTGATGGCGAGGTCGATGCCTTCCTCCAGCATCGCATCCAACGCGATCGACACCACAATGCGCACGTCCAGTCTGCCGAGAGCCGCGCGGACATTGCCAAGGCGCGGCGCCAGCCAAAGCGAGGCGAAGGACGGATCGGCGGCGATGGTGAAGGTATCGGCACGGCGCTCGAACCGTAGCCGCCGCAATCCGGAGGCCAGCGCGTCGAAGCCGCGATCGATGTCGGGCAGCGCCGCCTCGGCGATGCGCGTGAGCGCGATGCCGTTGCCCTCGCGCCTGACCAGCTTGACGCCAAGCCGGTCCTCCAGCTGCCGCAACTGGTGGCCGACGGCGCCCGGCGTGACGCCGAGTTCGTCGGCAGCGCGCGTCAGACTGCCGGTGCGCGCGGCGGCTGCAAGCGCACGCAACGCCGACAGCGGGAGGTCGCGAAGAAATGCCATGGATTGAGAATACCTCAAAACTTATGAAAACAAACTCGCTTGCAAGAAAAGCCGCGATCGCCCTACCGTTGTTGAAGACAACTCAATCCAGGAAAGCCGTCGCCATGCTCGATATGCAAATGCATTCTGTTCCCGCCGGTCGGGCTCTTGAGGCCCCGCGCTCGTTGCGGTCGATGCGCAACGAAGGACCGCGCATCGCCGTGGAATTCGATGACGGCAGCGCCGGCCGGCTGTCGACGCGCTGGCTGCGGCTTGCCTGCGAATGCGGGATATGCGGGGACACCGCTTCCGGAAAGCGTTGGCTGACGCCTGCCGATGTTCCGGCCGACATCCGCGCGGCCTCGATCGAAATCTCGACGAGCGGGACGATGGACGTGGTCTGGCAGGACGGCCACGTCTCGCGCTTCGCGGCGGGCTTTTTGGCGGCCCATGCCCGACGCGGCGGCGATTTCGGCGCGCCACGCTTTCAGCCGGAACTGTGGAATGGCGATCTCGGCGCGCGGCTTGGGCGCTTCGCCTTCGACGCCGTGGTGGAGGATGACGCGGCGCTTTTCCAGTCGCTGCGCGCCTTGCGCGACCATGGTATCGCCATGCTGACCGGCGTCCCGGCCGAGCCTGAGGCGACGCTGCGCGTCGCCGGCCGCTACGGGCCAGTGCGCGAGACGAGCTACGGCAAGGTTTTCGATCTCATCTCACGGCCCGACGCCCGGGTGGCCGGGGAAACGGCGCGCGCGCAAATTCCGCACACGGACGAGCCGTTCCGCTATTCGCCGCCGGGCTTCATCTTCTTCCATGCCATCAGGACCGGCGCCGGCAGCGGCGGCACCTCGTTGATGGTCGACGGCTTTCAAGTCGCTGAACGGATGCGCAGGAACAGACCGGAGCTCTTCGACCTGCTGACCCGTCATGGCGTCACCTTCCATCGCGAGCATGCCGGCGACGTGTTCTTCAGCGCCGAGGCGCATGTCATCAGCCTCGACGCGAGCGGCGCCGTCACCGGCATACGCTACAACGATCGCTGCCTGGCGCCGCAGACGGGCGCTGTCGATGAGATCGACGGGCTGATCGAAGCGCTTGCCGAGCTGACGCGGCTGATCTGCGATCCGGCGAACCAGTTCCGGCATCAACTGCAGCCCGGCGAGGTGCTGGTCTTCGACAATCAGCGGGTCTTGCACGGACGCACCGAATTCGATCCGACGCTGGCCGTCCGCCACCTCAGAAGCTGCAACCTGGACCGCGACGGCGTCCACAGCGCCTTCCGCACGCTGGCGCGGCGCTTCGCGCCGGAAGAGGCGGAAGCGGTGCTTTATCAGGGCGCAATTTTCTGACGATAGCCAGGGGGACGGCGTCGACCTCGAAGGTTCGGTTTCCTCGCCCCCGCCAGAGGCGGGGGAGAGGTGTCCGCGAAGCGGACGGAGAGGGGGTTTCGTAAGGCGGAAGCCCTTCTCTTCAAAGCGCTTTCGCCGCGCGGGACCGGCGCCCCCTCTCCGTCTCGGCTTCGCCGAGCCACCTCTCCCCCATTTCATGGGGGCGAGGAACCTAAGACCGCGGGCCTCAATTGAACCACAGCGCAAACGTCAAGAAACCGGCGCCGCTGAACTGGCGCTGGATCTGGTCGAAATCGTCGCTGGTGAGGATCTTGCCGCTTTCGAGATAGGGCGCGATGCCGGGACCGGTGATCGAAAGGACCAGGTCAAAAGGTTTCGGCTCGTCGAAGAAGCGCTTCATGTTGATGCCCTTGCCGGTGATGCGGAAATGCGGCAGCAGCGCGCGGCCTTCGAGAAGATCCTCGGCCACGGTCAACGTGGCGAGCCAGGCCTGCACCTGTTCCTCGCCGACCTCGAGGCCGGTCAGCGGATTGACGCCTTTCTGTTGGGGTCCCGGCAGCCATTCGCGATCGTTGTCGGTCTCGGCCAGGATCGATTTCCAGTCCTCGCGCGACAGTCGGATCATCTCCAGCAGGTGGCGTCGCGCGGCCTGCCGGCGTTCCGGCTCGACCACCGGCCAGTTGACGAGATGCACCAGCGAGATGAAGTCGGCGAAGCGCCATTCCGAGGCGAAAATGTTGCCGCTCATGCCGCCGTCCAGCGGCACAAGCGTATCCTGCAGAGGCAGTTTCGCGCGCGGGAACAGCATGTGGAACGAGCCGTCGAAAGCATTGCGAAAATCATGCGCCAGCCAGAAATCGGCCTGCGCCATGAGGAACTCGGCATAACCTTGCAGCCAAAAACCGTCGGCGCGGTCGAAGCGGAAGGTGAGCGAAGGCGCGGTATTGCTGGTGTCGATGCTGCCGCGCGACAGCGACGCCATGATGGCGGCGATGCTTTCGTCGGGCGCGAGCTTGCCATCTTCGTTGAGATCGATGCCGGCGCGGGTGAGATCGACCACCATGCCGATGTCGGCGTTGGCCGGGACTGAGCCCAGCATGGCGGCGGATTTTTCGAGCCGGTCGCGGAAGGCGACAAGGATGGCGCGGAATTCTTCGTAGGTCAGCGGCTGCGGGTTGGGATTGTCGGGCACGGGCAACCGCATCAGCGGCAGCATGAAGGATTTCGGGCTCTCGAAACCGTGGCGATGCAGTCCGCCGGCGAGGAGCTCAAGCGCGGTGAAGAATTCGCCGGCGCCGGCCGCATAGGCCGAGGCCGGGTCCTTGGCCGCTGCCGCCTCCAACGCCGACAGCGCCGTGTTCCGGTCGCTCACGCTCTTGGCCTCGAACATGGACTTGGCCGCGTCCGGCATCTCCGCCCAGGCAACGGACGCCGGCAGGAATGCAAGCAAGGCTGCTGCAAGGATCGTTCTACGCATCATCTTCGCCCTCCACTGCGTCATGTTGGAAGCATACACGCATTTGGCTCAAGGCGTCCTCCGGCCCGTGCCGATCTGCGAGCCCGCTTTCGGAACGGCGCCTGGCTTCAACACGCAGGGCAGACAGTCTACACAGGGCGAAACTGGATGGGCCCGTGTCGAACTATCCGCTTGCCTATAAACTATCATGGCTGCCGCGCCTGCTGAGACCGTCGCTTGCCGGCGACAGAAGCGGCTTCGCGGCGCCCGCGGCGACGTTGCTCGATCCGCAGCCCACACGGAAGGTGCGGCTGGCGTTCGTCGGCGATATTTCGGCAGTCGCCAATCGCGATGCGCCGGATTGCGATCCGGCAATCACGACGCTGCTTTCATCCGCCGACCTCGTGATCGGCAATTGCGAAAGTCCGATCGTCGAACGAGCACGCGCGGTCATAGGCACGCGGCTCGGCACGCATCATGCGATGAGCGAGCATTTCCTGGCCGATGCGCTCGCAGCCGCCGGCATCGCGCGCGACAGGCTCGTTCTGTCCCTGGCCAACAACCACGTGCTCGATCAGGGCATCGCCGGTTTCGACGAAACGCTCGCTGCGCTGAACCGGCTCGGGGTCCGGACCATCGGCACGGTTGCCGGCGGGCCCCTCCAGCGTCATGCGGCCGGACCGCTGACGATCGGCTTTGCGGCTTTCACGCTCTGGCGCAACACGGATGCCGCGCCGTTCGAAGAACGCATCTCGATGCATGCCGCCGAATGGCCGAGCGACGCTGCATCCGGCATCGATCTCATCTGCGCCGTGCCGCACTGGGACTGGGAGTTCCGGCATTTTCCACGACCTGCGACGCGGGCGCTGGCGAGACGGCTGGCGGATCGCGGCGTCCGGCTGATCGCGGGGCATCACGCGCATGTCGTGCAGCCCATCGAGCGCATCGGCGACAGCGTGATCGCCTACGGCCTTGGCGATTTCCTCGGCACTGCGCTCGCCAGACTGCCATGGCCGGCACGCATCGGCTCGATATTCGTCGTCGATGTCAGCGCCGATCCGGCCACGCGGGGTAGGATCGCTGCCTATAGGCTGCATTTCTTCGTGCGGCTGCGTGCAGGCAACCATGAGCGGCTGCTGCCGATCGAAGTTCTGGATGGAGTGCTCAAGCAGCGGGTCGCGGCCCGACTGGTGGCGATTTTTCCCATGGCGGGAAGTGGGCGATAGACCTCAGCAATCGAAGCCGTATTGGGCGCGCATGTACTCGGCCTCTTTCTTCGACATCTTCTTGAGCATCACGCAGACGGTGAAGCTGCCGACCTGGCGGCCGTTCCTGGTGTAGCCCCAGTCGGAGATGTCGTCCCTGGTGAATTCGATGTTCTGGCCAAGGACGACGTTGCGGACGATTTCCGGCTCGTTCGCCAATATCCCGACGAAGCCGTTGGCCGTCCGCTTGAAGGGAATGACCCAGAAATGCTCCGTCGCCTTGCCGTCGACGATCATCACCTTCAGCTTGAACCTGTCGGTTCCCGGCGGCGGAGCGTCGGACAGGTTCAGGAATTCATCCAGGCTGGATCGCGCCTTCTCGACCGCCGCCGCCATCTCGGCGTCGTCGGATGCGATCACCATAGCCTTGTCGTCGCCTTCCGCCCTGGCATGCAAGGGAGCGAGCGCCAGCAGCAGGGATAACGCGATACGAACGGCAATTGTCATGACACCCCCCGGTGAAGGCCAATATCCTGTGCGTTATCTTCGGGCAATGTGTCGGCTTGATCAATCCGGTCTGCGGTTGCGAAGCGGCCCTACGCCATTGTCATCGGGCAATGATAAGGGAATGGCTGCTCGGGCCGACCCGAACCTTGGGCAGGCTTACAGCCCGGTCAATCCGGCCAGCCAGCTTGCCGAGCGCTTCGCCGCGTCCACCGTTGCGCCGGCAGCGCGGCTGAGGTCGGTCTTGACCACGGCATAGCCGGCCTTGGTGCGGTAAAGCACAGCGCGGCCGCCATCGACCGACCCGTCGAAGGCCACGGGCTTTGCCGATTCCGTTTCGCTGGCGGTCACCGTTCCGCCGACCGGAGCGCTCGGGCGATGGTCGAGCTCGGGCGGCAGCGGGGCGATGGTTTCGACGACGCGGTTCCTGGGTTTCAGATCCGGCCTGGAAGCTTTCTCGGCAAGCTCGGAGGAAGAGGCCGAGCCCTTGACGCGGCAAATGCCTGAAACAAGCGGATAGTCGAAATTGCGCTGGTGCAGCATCTGGCTCTTCATCGCCGCTTCGCAGTCGGCGAGCGTCGTCCACTTGGCCGGCGTCTCGCCGATATATTCGCAGAGCTTGGCGTCGCAGTCGCAGCCGACAATGGTCATGGCGACAAGGGCGGTCTTGATCACGGTCTTGTCCCTTTAAATATTCCCAAACCGATCAATCACCGCGGAACAAGGCGGGATTTGGCCGCGATTGTGGATTGTGCGTGTCGATGCGTTACGGAAGGTTGCTTGGCCGGCGACTGTGGCCGGAAAGCATCAGCAGCGGACGCCCCGGGAGGCGCGGTAGCCTGTGAGGCGGGCCAAAAAGACAGTCGGCGCTGGGATTTCTCCCAGCGCCTCCCTGTCAGATCAGGAACCAGTCAAGGCAGCAACTTCCGTAAGGTCGTCGCGCCAGGCCAGCCTTGATTTTGACGGTCCTGCCAGTCGCCGCCCGAAGGGCAGCTCCCGTTCCAGACCACGCCGATCTCCACCCTTGCAGGCTTCGCCCAGCGTGCCATCGAAGGTTTTTACCGGCCTTCATGGCAGCATCGGTCCGCCGTCGGCGTTGGCACGCTTTCCGCGGCACCCGTAGGTCTCGGCATCCGTCCCTCAAACAGGCGAGCCTGCTCTCGTTCTGGGCCGTACGGGCCTCAGGAAATCCGCCTTGCGCTTTTGCCTTTCGGCTGGGCGTTCGGTAGCCACCTGAGATGGGTTGAATGTACGCCGGGTAAGGGGTTTCGGGAATGCCGGCGCGCCTGTGAATAGCGGGATTATCGGGGACCAGTGGCAAAAGCCCCGGAATCCGCTGGCCGAACCGCTTAGACGGCCTGCCCCGCTTTTCTGTATCCGTTCGATGTTGGAGCCTTGCTCCGGCGCCCGGTCCGCGTTTCAATGTCGGCAAAAGACTTTGGGTGCTAGTTGCGCGACTTGCCTCGGGGGAGGTCGACTTGAAAGTCGGGGTGGTTCTCAATCCGATTGCCGGCGGCGGCAGGCTCAAGCGGCATTGGGCGGAGGCCGCGGCATCGCTCAACAGGAATTTCGGCGATTTCCACTTGCGGGAAACTCAGGCCAGCGGCGACGCAGAGCGGCTGGCGATCGATCTCGCCGCCGGCGGGTGCGACCTGGTGATCGCGGCAGGCGGCGACGGCACCGCAAGCGAGGTGGCCGACGGGTTGCTGCAGGCACAAGATGAGACCGGCCAGGAAGCCGCGCTTGGCCTTCTGCCCTGTGGTACCGGCATCGACTTCGCGCGCGGGCTCGACTTGCCGCGCGGCATCGATGCCGCGCTGAAGCGGATCGCCGATTCCAATGCGCGAAAAATCGACGCCGGCCGCATCTGCTACATCGACGACCACGGCGCGCTGGCCAGCCGCCACTTCATCAACATTGCCAGCCTCGGCCTGTCCGGCGCGACGGATCGCGCCGTCAATGCCGACAAGCGCAAGGGCAGGGTCTCGGCCAAGGCGCTGTTCTTCTGGCGCACCGTGCTGGAGTTCATCCGCTACCGCTTCCAGGATGTCAGGATCACCATCGACGACGGCGAGCCGGTCGAGGCGCGCATGGCGCTGGTCGCGGTGGCAAACGGCAAATTCTTCGGCGGCGGCATGATGATCGCGCCGGACGCCGAGCTCGCCGACGGCCAGTTCGATATCATCATCCTGCGGGCCGCCGGCAAGCTTGGGCTGATCCGCGACCTCCGCCTGCTCTACGGCGGGCGCCACCGCAACCATCCGGCAATCACCATCCTGCGTGGCCGCAAGGTGCTGGTCGAGCCGCTCGGCGATGCCGAGAAGAACGGCGCGCTGGTCGACATAGACGGCGAGTCGCCAGGCCGAATTCCGGCGACATTCGAGATCCTGCCCGGCGCGCTGACGCTGAGAGGTTGAATCAGCCGGCTAAGAGGCCGATTCAGCCGGTGCGGTCAGGCAATTGAAACAGCTGGCTAATTTCTGCCGGGTTACAGTTCGAGCTTCGCCGGAAAGCCCGGCGCGCGAAGCTCCACGCCGACTTCATCCTCAAGCAGCTTGACGATCTGTGTCGACCAGGCACCACCACCATAGGCGCGCTTACCCTCTTCGAAAATCGCGTTGACGCGGGTGGCAAGATCGAGCGGCGCGCCGAAATCCCTGCCCATGGCAAGCGCGAAGCCGAGGTCCTTCAGCGCCAGGTCCATGGTGAAGCCGACGTCGTAGGAGCCGTTAAGCACCAGCTGGCTTTCGGTCTCGTGGACGAAGCTGTTGCCGGAAGAGGCGACGATGGCGTGGTAGGCCTGGGCGAGATCGAGCCCGCCCTGCTTCGCCAGCATCAACGCTTCGCCGGCAGCGACGAGATGAATGAAGGCGAGCATATTGGTGATGACCTTGATCACCGCCGCCGAGCCGACCGTGCCCATCAGGAAGGATTTCGCGCACATCGCCTCGATGGCCGGACGATGGCGTTCGTAGAGCGCCGCATCGCCGCCGACGAGCGCCGTGATCCTGCCCACTGCGGCCAGATGCACGCCGCCGGTCACCGGGCATTCGAGCGTCTCGATGCCTTGTGCCGATGCCAGCGCGGCGAGCCGTAAAATCTCGTCACGGCCATTGGTCGACATCTCGATCCAGGTGCCGCCCGCGGGCAGGCCGTGGAGCAATCCGTCGGGGCCGGCGAGCACTGTTTCGCTGACCTTCGGCGAGGGCAGGCAGGTGATCGCGTTGCCGGCACGCGCCGCAGCATCGGCCGGGCTCGCCGCCGCCGTGGCGCCGAGCGCGACCAGGCGCTCGACCGGCGCCGGGTCGCGGTCGAAGACGGTGACGGCAAAGCCGTTGCGCAGCAGGCTGGCGGCAAGGTTGCCGCCGAGATGGCCAAGGCCGACGAAGGCATAAGCGAGGGTCACGGCATCAGCGGCGTCTGCATCATCTGCAGATGCAGCTCCTTGCCGCTATAGGGATGGGCCTCGCAGACCTCCTCGTTGAGCTCGAAGCCGAGGCCGGGCTCCTTCGAGGGGATGACGTTGCCGTCCTGCCATTCGATCTTCTTCTTGAGCAGTTTTTCGTGGAAACCGTCCCACTGCTTGAGCGATTCCAGGATGAGGAAGTTGGGCAGCGTCACCGCGAGCTGGATGTTGGCGGCGCCGACGATCGGGCCGCAGTAGCAGTGCGGCGCGACCTGGATGTGGTAGGCCTCGGCCATGGCGGCGATCTTCTTCGTCTCGAGAATGCCGCCGGAGCGGCCGAGATCGGGCTGCAGGATGGTCGCGGCGCGGTTCTCGATGACGCGGGCGAACTCGAACTTCGTCGTCAGCCGCTCGCCGGTTGCTATCGGGATGGAGGTGCTGCGGGCGACCTGCGCCATCACCTCGGGCATATCAGGCGGCACCGGCTCCTCGAACCACAGCGGATCGTAGGGCTCGATGGCGCGGGCGAGCCGCAGCGCGCCCGAGGCGGTGAACTGGCCATGCGTGCCAAACAGGATATCCGCCCTGTTACCGACTGCTTCGCGGATCGCCTTGACCATGCGCGCCGACAGGTCGATGTCGATCAAGCGCGGCTGATGGCCGTCATAGGCGGTGTAGGGGCCGGCCGGATCGAGCTTCACGGCGTTGAAACCCTGCTCGACATATTCGAGCGCGCAGGCCGCAGCCAGGTCTGGGTCGTTGTAGACGTTCTTGCCGCGCGCATCTTCCGAATGGACGCTGCCGGTGTGCGGATAGAGGTAGGTGTAGGAGCGCAGGGTCTCGTGCACCTGGCCGCCGAGCAGCTTGTAGACCGGCTTGCCGGCCTCCTTGCCGACGATGTCCCAGCAGGCCATTTCGAGCGCCGAGAAGCAGCCCATGCCGGAAACGTCGGGGCGCTGGGTGAAGCCGGAGGAATAGGCGCGGCGGAAGAAATTCTCGATGTCGTGCGGATCGCGGCCGACGAGATAGCGCTCGGCCATGTCCTCGATCATCCTGGCGGTGACATGCGCGGAGAAGGTGGCGTTGTAGGCCTCGCCATAGCCGACCACGCCGCCATCGGTGGTGAGCTTGACGAAGATGAAGTACTTGCCGCCGATGCCGGGCGGCGGGTTGCAGACAACCCAGGTCTTCACGTCGGTGATTTTCATGTGTGATCCTCCAGAACCAGGTCGGCGCCTTTCCATCCGGTCAGGATCGAGGCGGCGTTGGTGTTGCCCGTGATGTTGTCGGGGAAAATCGAAGCGTCGATGACGCGCAGGCTGTCCAGCCCATGCACCCGAAGCCGCGGGTCGACGACGGCGCGTGCCGCGTCAGGCCCCATGCGGCAGGTCGAGACCGGGTGATAGACGGTGCCCGAGCGTTTCCTGAAATCCTGGATCAGGTCGGCGTCCGACTGGATCGAGGGGCCGGGAAGAACCTCTTCCTCGATGATCTCGGCCATGGCCGGCATCGAGGCGATCTTGCGCACGAACTTCACCGCCGCCAGCATCTCGTCGACATCGGCGTTGGTCGAATAGGCGTTGGGCGTGATCCTTGGATACTCGCGCGGGTCCTTCGAGCGGATCATGATCTCGCCGCGGCTCGAGGGCCGGCAGTTGGACAGGCCTATCGAGAAGCCCGGCCAGGGGTCGGGCGTCAGGATCGGACGCTCGCCGCTCTTCGGGATGACGGTGGAGAAGGCCTGGAAATAGAGCTGCATGTTCGGCCGTGTCATCGACGGGTCGGTGCGGAAGAAGCCGCCGGCATTGTTCATCGACAGCGACAGCGGACCGGAGCGCAAGAGGATGTATTGCATGCCGACGAGCAGCTTGCCCCACCATGGCCTGAGGACCTGGTTGAGCGTCGGCAGCTTGCCCTTGAAGGTGTAGTTGATGCCGACATGGTCCTGCAGATTGGCGCCGACATTTTCATTGGCGTGCACGACTGGGATACCGAGGTCGGCCAGCAATGCCGCAGGGCCGATACCGGACAGCTGCAGCAACTGCGGCGAGTTGATCGAGCCGCCCGACAGGATCACCTCGCGGCCCGCGCGAGCCGTCTTCTTCTGCCCGTTCTGCTCGTATTCGATGCCGACGGCGCGTTTGCCCTCGAACAGGATTTTCGTCGCCAGGGCGTTGGTTTCGACACGGACATTGCCGCGTTTCATCGCCGGCCGCAGGAAGGCGCGGGCGGCCGACATGCGGCGTCCGTTCTTCGTCGTGATCTGGTAGACGCCGACGCCTTCCTGGGAGGCGCCGTTGAAGTCCGGATTGAGCGGCAGCCCGGCTTGCTGTGCGGCGGCAAGGTAGCGCTTGGTCAGCGGATGCACCGCGTTCGTGCAGTCGGTGATGTGCAAGGGGCCACCGACGCCGCGCCACTGGTCGGCGCCCGCCGCATTGTCTTCCAGCGCCTTGAAGGATGGCAGGAGGTCGTCATAGGCCCAGCCGGGATTGCCTGCGGCGGCCCAGGCATCGAAATCCTCGCGCGCGCCCCTGATATAGACCATGGCGTTGATCGAGCTCGAGCCGCCGAGCAGCTTGCCGCGCGGCCAGTGGTCGCTGTTGCCCGCAAGGCCGGGATCCGGCTCGGCCTTGTAGTTCCAGTTGACGGCCGAGTCGAAGAAGGTCTTGCCGTAGCCGAGCGGCATCTGGACGTAGAAGCGCCGGTCGGTTCCGCCGGCTTCCAGCACCAGCACCGAGAAGCGGCCCGAGGCCGACAGCCTGTCGGCAACGACCGAACCGGCCGAGCCGGAGCCGACGATGATGAAGTCGTAAGTCTGCATGGTGGAAAAGCGGGCTCCGCACTGTTGCGCTTACCCTAGACATTGCCGGCTTGCGGCGTCGCCGTGGCTTCCGGCATGGCTTGTGAAAAAAGCGACCGGCGCAGTGGGGCACATTTCGCTTTTACCAGAGCTTGCGACATGGCGGTCGCATTGATACGCAACATAAGCTGCCCTTTGAGGATTTCGCCATGGTGCATTACGCGGACGGAAAACCCCTTGGCGATCTGACCTTGCGCACGCTCGCCATGCCGTCCGACGCCAATGCGGCCGGCGACATCTTCGGCGGCTGGGTGATGGCGCAGATGGACCTTGCCTGCGGCATCCGCGCCGCCGAGCGCGCCAAGGGCCGCGTGGTCACCGCCGCGGTCAAGGAGATGTCCTTCGCCAAGCCGATGAAGATCGGCGACACGCTCTGCATCTACACCCATGTCGAGCGCGTCGGCCGCACCTCGATGGTGCTCAAGGTCGAAGCCTGGGCGCAGCGCTACCTTTCCGACTTGATGGAGAAGGTCACCCATGCCGATTTCGTCATGGTGGCGCTCGACGGCGAAGGCAAGCCGAAGCCGGTTCCGGCCGAGAGCTGACGCTCCGGCGGGATACTGATTCTCCCCAGACTTGCCGCTCTGTAACAACGCCTGCGCGGGAGATTTGCTTCGCGACATCCAATGGTTGCCTTCACGCCCCACCTTGTAGGCGCAGGGGGAAAGACAATGCGTCAACATATGCTGAACGGCTGGCTCGTGGCAGCCCTTGTTGCTTTGGTCTGCCTGCTCGGCGTAACGGCCTACATGGAAGTCAGCACAGGTCTTCCACACGTCGCCTGCATGCGGGATCGGACGGCGGTCGGCAAGATGGCCGCGCAATTCAAGAGCTGCTCGACGGCGTGCTGCGACAGCACTGCCCCAAGCGTCTGATCGGTGGCGGCTAAAGGCGGGGTCTCCTTGGCGAAGCAGCTGCCCGGCGACGCCGGCGGCGGAACCGCGGAGGCTCTGATCAAAACCGAAAGCGCGATGCGACCGGCGCTGAGGCCCACGGTTTCATCGGCAGGCTAAAAACCCTTGCATTGCAATGGCTTCAGGCCTCTAGGCCGTCAAATTTCGCGCGTGCTTCGCGGACCCGATTGGTGTTCTTGCGCGCCCATTCGCCGAGCGCGCCGACCGGCACGAGCAGCTCGTGACCGAGTTGGGTGAGCTCGTAATCGACACGTGGCGGAATGGTCGGAAACACTTTGCGCGTGACGAAGCCGTCACGCTCCAAACCGCGTAAGGTGGTGGTCAGCATCTTTTGCGAAATTCCGCCAACGGCGGCGCGCAATTCGTTGAAGCGCATTGGTCCGCCGCCGAGCTTGCCGACCACGAGCACCGTCCATTTGTCGCCGACCCGTTGCAGGATTTCTGAAACGGCCCGGCAGTCCTCGGTGTTGTGCGGGTGCCTCAGTAACAAAGAAGTGCCTCCTTGCGCGCCGATTTGTCAGTATCACATATGGCGCCGGTATCCAAACGATACCAGAAATTCCCGCAAGGAGAGCCCCTTATGTCCAAGCCCAAAATCGCCATTGTCGTCGGTTCGACGCGCGCCGCCCGCTTCGCCGACGTGCCGACGCAGTGGATCGCCAAGATCGCCAAGTCGCACGCCGATATCGATGTCGAGATCGTCGATCTGCGCGACTGGCCGCTGCCTTTCTTCGACGAGGTCGCTTCCTCCGCCTGGGCGCCGTCGCAGAACGAAGTGGCGCAGCGCTGGCAGAAGAAGGTCGCCGAGTTCGACGGCTTCATCTTCACCGCCGCCGAATACAATCACGCCCCGACCGCTGTGCTGAAGAACGCCATCGATTACGCCGCCAATGAGTGGAACAAGAAGCCGGCCGGCTTTGTCGGCTATGGCAGCGTCGGCGGCTCGCGCGCGATCGAGCACCTTCGGCTGATCGCCGTCGAGCTGCAGATGGCGCCGGTCAAGTCGGCGGTGCACATCGCCTGGGGCGATTTCCTTGCGGTTCGCCAGGGCGAGAAGAAGCTCGAAGATCTCGAGCACCTGAACCAGTCCGCCGCCGCCCTGGTCAACGACGTCGCCTGGTGGGCAAGGGTGCTGAAAGCGGCTCGCGCCGCCGATGCGATCGCCGGCGAAGCCCAGGCCGCCTGAGCGGCCGATCGACACTGTCCTCTCAATGAGAAAGGGGCGGCGCCAGCGCTGCCCCTTTCGATTTGCGGAGCTTCTGTCTTCTGGATCCCAGGCTGATCCCTTTGCCGCCGCGCTGTTGACCGCTCGGAACGGCGCGTTAGATGCAGGCCCGAATCCACCGAAGAAAAAGACAGCACAGTCGTGGGAGGGGCGGAATGCCTTGGCTTGGCAGATGGCGCAATCAGTATGGGTCCGTCCTCGACATCACCGGCGAGGACGGCGGCCGGATTGAAGGCACGTTTCGCACGGCGCTCGAAGACAGCAGCTTCTATGGACAGACCGTGCCGATATCCGGCATCGCGCATGGCGACGTGATTGGAGTAACGGCCGCCGGCGAGGGTACGGCCGGCCCCGCCGCCGTGAGCTACACCGGCATTTTGCGGGACGGCAAGCTGGAGACGATGTGGCTGACAGTGGCCGGCAGCACCATCACCGGCAAAGAGGGCGAAACCGCTTCCCGCAAGCAGGTAGGAACCTGGCGTGCCTTCGGCATCAGCCTCGACACCTTCGTCCGAGAATAGCCAAGCCGACGAGAGAAGGTCCCTGGTTGATGTTCATGGGTGATGGTCAGAGCCGGCCCTCCATGAGCAACTCGCGGGTGCGCTTCAGTGTGGACAGCAGGGCAGCTTTGTAGCCCTGGTCGCCGTCGAACTGCGCCTGTTCGGCCTGCTCCTCTGGGCCGTTCGGCTCTTTGCCGCGCCGGCCGAGATAGCAGTAGAAGCGCAGATGGAGCGTGCCGTCGGCGCCCTCGAACAGTTCGTTGATGATCGCGCCCTCGCGCGGCCCGGTGGCCTGGAAGAATGTGACTTTGCTCTCCGGTTCAAGCGTGATGATCTCGCGCAGATCTGCACCCGCGATGGTTGCTTCGCGCACGAAATGCGTCGCGCTTTCTTCCACGACATCGCAGCGGGTGCAGAGGCCGGGCGGCAGGAATTCGCGGGCGTCGCGGGCCTTGAGCTCCAGGCCAGCCCAGGCTTGTGCACGGGTCAGCCTGGTCGCGCCTTCCGGGTTCACCGGGACGGTGGCGGTTGAGTAGATCATAATGGTGTCCTTGGGATTGATGTTGGGGTGGCAGGCTGCCGCCGGCGTCAGGCCGAGGCAGCGATTTCTGCGGCGAAGTCGCGATAGGTGCGTAGCGGACGGCCCAGCAGCTTGGTCAGGCGGTCGACGTCGCCAGCGTCGGGAATCATGCCCTCGCTGATGAAGCGCTCGCCCATCAGGCGCATGTCGAATGCCATCCAACCCGGCATGAACTGCCGCAGGTTCTGTTCGAAGCCTGCCAGGTCTTCGCCGGGATAGGCGATCTGGCGGCCCAGGACCTCGGTCCAGATGCCGGCGACATCCGTGCCGGTCAGGGTGTCGGGACCGACGAGGTTGATCCGGTCGAGCGGGAGGGCAATTTCGGTCTGCTCGCGGCGAAGCAACTCGATCGCCGCGACCTCGGCTATGTCGCGCGCGTCGACCATTGCCAAGCCTTTGCTGCCGATCGGCATCGGATAGACGCCATAGCTGAGGATCACGTCCTTGATCATGAACTCGTTGTTCATGAAATAGGCCGGACGAAGGATGGTGGCGTTGACGCCCATCTGCTCGATCATCCGCTCGACCGCGAGCTTGCCGGCGAAGTGCGGCACGTTCGCGTAAAGCTCACCGTGGATCACCGACAGGTAGACGATGCGTTCGATGCCTGCCTCGCGGGCCAAGTTGAGCGCGATCAGCGCCTGGGTGAATTCGTCGGGCACCACGGCATTGAGCAGAAATAGGGTGGAAACGCCCGAGAAGGCGCTGCGCAGAGAATCGACGTCGATCAGGTCGCCCTGCACCACGGCGACGCTCGCAGGGAAGTTCGCCTTCGAAGGGTCGCGGACAAGCGCACGGACATCGGCGCCGCGCTTGACGAGTTGGTTGACGACTTGGCTGCCGACATTGCCGGTCGCGCCGGTAACGAGAATGGTCATGGGGTTCACTCCGGGTTTGGGTCAAAAGACATCCCGTAAATGAGTGATCCACATTCGAACCGATAGGCGCTATATTAGGACACAGCGTCTCAATGTTGGAACAGATGGACCTTCTCGCCCTCGCTGATTTCAATCTGGTTGCCCGGCACGGAGGGTTTGGAAGGGCGGCGCGCGCCGCGGGGCGCCCGAAGGCGACCCTGTCTCGCCGGGTCGCGGAACTGGAGGCCGCCCTCGACTTGCGTCTGTTCGAGCGCGGGGCGCGCGCGCTGAAGCTCACCGAGGAAGGACGGGCGCTCTTCGAGCGGACGGGAGCGTTGCTGACCGAACTGGACGAAACCGCGACGGCGATCGCTTCGGGCGGACACACGCCGCGGGGCAGGCTGCGGATCAGCGCACCGCTGCTCTTCTCCCAAACTGCGATGGGGAAGCTGGCCGCCGGGTTCGCGCTGAAATATCCGGAAATCCGGCTCGAGGTCACGACGGAAGACCGGGCCGTCGATATGATCGAGGAGGGGTACGATCTGGTGATCCGGGTCAATCCTGAGCCCGATGAAAGTCTTGTCGGACGGGTGTTCCTGCGCGACCGGCTGGTGGTGGTCGCGAGTCCGGGCCTCGCCAGACCGACCGACGATCTCGCCGTTCCGGCCGTCGTGCGGGAATCCGGCGAGCGCGTTGCCGCCTGGGACATAGTGACGCCGACCGGACGATCACGCATCGCGATTGAGCCAGTCCTTCGCCTTTCGTCGCTCCTGATGTTCCGCGATGCCGTCCGGGCGGGCGTCGGCGCCGGACGTTTGCCGATCTCGCTCGTAAGTCACGATCTGGCTGCTGGAACGCTGGTGCATTGGGGCGATGTCGACGGCCCGGACATCGCCCTATGGACGCTCTATCCGTCCCGACGCTTGCTCAGCGTCCGCGTATCGGCGTTCCTCGACTATTTGAAGCAGGCCTTTCCCAAGGGAACCCCTGACGAATTGGCGGCCTATATCGGCGGATGAGACGGAATGATCGAAACGCTATCTGCGCCTTCTCTATGCGGCGACCCTGTACGGTCGGGGGCGGCAGCTTGTTGGTGGGCCTGCCGAAAAGCAGACTGGGCGCCTCCCGCCGCAAAGCTGACGGCGAGTTGGTTACCACATAAATTTCGTCCTCAGCGCGCCACAGGGCGGTGGCCCTCGGGCAGGCGGGTGGCGATCAGCTTGTCGATGCGGCGGCCGTCCAGGTCGACCACCTCAAAGCGCCAGCCTTGCGCGTCGACGCATTCGCCGGTGGTCGGCAGATGGTGGAGATGCGACAGCACATAGCCGGCGACGGTTTCGTAGTCGCGGTTTTCGGGAAGGTCGATGCCAAGCACCTCGGCCATCTCGTCGGCCTGCATATAGCCGGCGAGCAGCCAGGAGCCGTCCTCGCGCTTGACGGCGTTTTCCTCCTCGCCGGCTTCGAGGTCGGAGCGGAACACGCCGGTGATGGCTTCGAGGATGTCGGCCGGGGTGACGATGCCTTCGAAATGGCCGTATTCGTCGTGAACGAGGGCCATCGGCACGTCCGATTCCCTCAGCTTCTGCAGGACATCGAGCGCGTCGGCCTGATCATGCACGATGGGGGCGGCGCGCACATGCTGGCGCGGATCCAGCACCCTGCCGGCCAGAAGGGCGGCCAGCACGTCGCGCGTCTGGATGACGCCGACCATGGCGTCGACATTGCCGTCGCCGACGGGCAGCCGCGAGTGCTGGGTATCCATCAGAAGTTTTTTGACCGCCGTGTCGTCTGACTGCAGGTTCAGCCAGTCGACCTCGGTGCGCGGCGTCATGACGGCGCGCACGGCGCGGTCGCCGAGGCGCATGACGCCTGCGATCATGCGGCGCTCATCGGATTCGATGGTGCCGTGATGCTCGGCCTCGGCGACCAGCATCTTGATCTCCTCGTCGGTGACCTTCTCTTCGGTCTCGCCGGCCTGCCCAAGCAGCCAAAGCACCGCGCGGCCCGAGAGGTCGAGCAGGAAGACGAGCGGCGCCGAGAAGGTGGCGAGGATGGTCATTGCCGGCGCGGCTCTGACGGCGACGCGCTCCGGATCCTTGAGCGCGATCTGCTTCGGCACCAGCTCGCCGACGATGAGCGAGGCATAGGTGATCAAAGCAACCACGATGCCGACGCCGACAGGATCGGCGATGTTTTCGCGGATGCCGGTCGACGCCAGATATTGCGCCAGCCTTTCGCCGAGCGTGGCGCCCGAAAAGGCGCCGGAGAGAACGCCGACCAAGGTGATGCCGATCTGCACCGAGGACAGGAACTTGCCGGGATTAGAGCCGAGCGCCAGCGCGCGGCCCGCGCCCCTGACGTTGCGGTCGATCATCGCCTTGAGGCGGGTGGGCCGCGACGAGACGATGGCTAGCTCCGACATCGACAAGAGGCCGTTCACCAGAATGAGGACGGCCACGACGGCGATTTCAACATATAGCATGGGCGGTCAATAGCATTGCTGCAGTGCGTTCGAAAATAGCCCGCGGGTATTTTTGGAACATGACAGGCGCGCTGTTCAGGCGGCATCCCAAAGCGGCGCCGAAAAATGCCCGACAAGCGCGTCGACCACCACGCGCACCTTCGGCGTCAGCGCGCGCGTGACGGTGCGCCGTCACTGCTGCGTCTTCAGAACGCCGATAATGGCCATGCCGTCGGTGAAATAGGGGTCGCCGCCGCCATTGCGTCCGGCCTTGGTGGCGCCGATCCCGGGTATCTCGCTGGTGGAGGCCAGCAGGTCGGCAGCCTTCAGATCGCCGATCAGGAAGTCGCGCTCCGCATCGATGTCGGGGCCGATATGGTGGGTGACGGCGCCGGTATCGTGGCTGAGGCCGACGCCGCGGTCGAAGCTCGCGGCGCCCAGCCAGAGCGGGCGGCCGTCGTCGCCCACCGTGTCCGTCTGCCAGAAGCGGACGTGGTGGCGCCGGTCGGCGCTGTCGCCGACCGGCTTCTCGAAGGCCAGGTCCTGGGCTCGGCCCTCGAACAGAAGGCGGCTCATCGGCGCATCGGGGTAGGGGCGGGAAAACAAGACGCTTTCGCCGATGTCGATCGCGGTCTGCAGCGTCACGGCATCGGCCGTGTCCCAGCCCGCGACCGCGAAGGCGTGGACAACTTCCTTCTCGGTGCCGACAAGGCCGACATTGATCGGATCGCCGGGAATGCCCTGCGGCGTATGCGTCACCATCTCGAAGGGCCGGGTACGGAAGCCGCGCTCCCGCCAGGTCCAGAATTCCGGCGCGGCGAGATAGGCGAGCATCACGTAGAAGGCGCAGAAGGCCGCGATCCAGATCACCGCGCGTCGTCTCAAACTTCTGTGGCTCATGAACGCCGCTCGATCCCGTGTGGCATGTGTTGCGCGACAATCACGGGAAATCAATGGCCAGCGATCTGGAGACCGTCTACCATCGATTATCGCTTGACCGGGGTGCAGCGAATGGAACCGACAAAGACAGGCCGCGGGAAAATGGCGCTGACTGCCGAGCTTGTCGCGAGGGTCGAGCGCATGGAGCCGGATCCCGGTCCCGAGCCCGGAACAAGCGAGCATAGCGACGCTGAATTTGACGGTCTGGCCGAACAGCTGCTTGCGCAATATCGGCCTGAGACGCTTTGGGTCTTTGCCTATGGCTCGCTGATCTGGAATCCAGAGTTCATCTATGAAGAGCAGCGTCAGGCGACGGCACTGGGTTGGCACCGCTCATTTTGCCTGAAGCTGACACGCTGGCGCGGAACGCGTGAATTGCCGGCGCTGATGCTGGTGCTCGACCGGGGAGGCAGCTGCAACGGCATCGCCTATCGGCTGCCGGCGGAGGACCATCAGGGGCAGATCGTCCAACTGCTTCGTCGCGAAATAGATGCGAACCCGCCGACCAACGTGCCATGCTGGATCAAGCTCCGGACCAGGGACGGGCCATTGCGTGCGCTGGCTTTTGTCGCCGCGCCCGAGGGCAGGGCTTATGCCGGCAGGCTGGCGTTGGAGCAGGTTGCGCACACGCTGGCGCGCGCCGCCGGGCATTGGGGCTCCTCGGCGCAATATCTTTTCCGGACGGTCGCCAAGCTGGAGGAAAGCGGGATCCGCGACAGAAATCTTTGGCATATCCAGGATCTGGTCGCCCGGCAGATCATCGCTGCCACCGAAGCCCAAGGCTAATCTAGACTAGCGGCAGGCGCGGTAACCGCTTTTGCGGTTCTTGATGTCGAAATGGAAATGGTTGCGGTGGTCGTAATTGTAGCCGGGGCCGAGCACCGTGGTGAAATACTCGCAACCGTCGGCGCGCACATTGTTGAGGAAGCCGCGCGTGCGGAAGGCGAACAGGCCGGGCTTGCGGACGTCGATGTCGTCGCCATTGTTGAGCTCGATGCTCATGACGTCGAGGGCGTTGCCCTTGCCGTGCTCGGACAGCACGCCTTCGCCGGCGATGTTGCGGCAGGAATAGCTGGAGCCCTGGTGGATCGCCTTGACGCCGGAGAAATAGCGCCAGCGGGCGGCCGGCTGCAGCTCGTTCTTCGTCCAGGCGGCAAAGCTTGCGGCCATGTTGCAGGTCAGCGTCGCCGCGGGCGTCATGGCGACATTGCCGATGGCCGAGACTTTTACCGGATAATCGATGCCGCACTGGCCCTCATGGATAGGCTGGACGTCCTGATAGACGACACCCATCCGCCTCAGCTCGTTGCGGCAGTCGATCTCGCTGGCCGGCATCTGCTCGAGAGGCGACATCGGCTCGTCCATGCGCGGATAGGCGACCTGCGTCATATAAGGGTTGGACGGAACAAGACGCTGCATTCCGGAATATTGCGGCGCATCGGGCTGCGGCACGGCTGCCGTCTGGCTGCCGACATCGACGGCCGGCTGCAGTGCAAAGACGTCACCGGTCGTGCAGGCCGATATTGCCGCCATGGCGACGCCCGCGGCCAGCCCGGCGACCGTGATGCGCGCACGCTTGCTCCGTTGCGCCAATGCCAGCATAGCGCCAAGTCTTCGAGCCATTGAAAAGCGTCCTTGTCCCCGAATGGCACAAGGTTAACCGCCAACAGTAAAGGAAAGATCAGCGCCGGCATTCACGCATGGGGCGGAATTGCGGCGCTGTTCTTGGCTTGCTGCGGGCAAGACTTTCGGAATTCACCTATTGGCAGAAGGTTCCGCCGTGGCGGCGCGGTTCCAGGTCCAGATGGAAATGCAGCGCGTGGTCGGGATCGGCGCCTGGTCCGAGCACCGTCTTGAACGGCCCGCAGGCAGCCTTGCGCACCGCGTCGAGGAATTTTGCGTCCTTCTCCGGCGGCGTCGGCCCGACCTCGATCTTCCTCCCGTCCGACAAGGTGAAGCTGGCGATGTCGAGCGCGTTGCCGAAGGCGTGTTCGGACAATTTGCGGGTGCCGTTGCGCGGCCGGCAGACAAAGGCCGAGCCCTGGTCGATCGACTTCAAATCGGCGCCCAGCTCGGCCTTTGCCGTGGGCTGGACGATTTCGGCCATGAAGCGCGCCGCCGCCTCGGCCATCTGGCAGTTGAGCTCGGTGCCGGGACTGATGCCGATCGACTTGCCGAGCGTTTTCAGAATTATCGGATAGGGGATCGAGCAGCCGATTTCCGCATCGTGCTCGGCCTTGTGCTCCTCGAACTCGACGCCCAGCACCTTCAGCCGCTCGCGGCACGCGGTTTCTTCCGCCGGCATCGTTTCGGCCGGCATGTCGGCCGAGCGCGGATCGGGAAGCATCTTTTCCTCGCCCGGCGGTTCGGGTTTCTCCGCTGGCTGCGGCGCGGTTTCCGGCGGCTCCAGCTCCAGTTCGGTGGGCTTCTGCGGGGGCGTCGGAACGACATCCGGCGTCTGCGGCTCGGCTTCCGTCCGCGGCGCGGATTGAGCGCTCTTCGAACGCGGCGGACGGGCGTCCCATTTCGGATGCGATTTCTGCTGGTTGAGGAAGTCGTCGCTGCCGTCCGCGCGCGGCTTGCCTTGCCCGGACTTCTCAGTGCCGTTCTCCAGGTCCTGCAGACGCGATCCTGGAACCGGGGTCGCCGGCGGCGTTTCCGGAGCCGGAGCGGCGCTCTGGCTGGCCGGCGGCAGATGTTTTTTATGCCGATGATGATGCTTGGCTATGGCCGGCGTAACCAGCAACATCGCAGCCGCCACAGGCAGCGCCAATCTGCAAAGTCGTGAAAGGCTCAGCGTTGCCATCGCCCGGAAACGGCGGTCGCGGTGCGAAGTTGCCTGTATCGGCTGCCTTGCCGATCACAATCGGTTACCGGCGCGTTACGCGCCGATGGCTTCAAGGCCTTCCTCCAGCCAGTCGGCAAGCATCGGCAGCCCGAGCAGATATTTGGCCACGCGCTTCCTGGGGCGCTCCCTGGCGGCGGCCACTGCGTCCGTCCATTCGGATGCCTCATAGTCACCGCGCCCGACCCAGGCGAGCGCGATGAGCTCGGCCGCTTCGTCGATATTGAGATCGTTGATCAGCTCGCGCAATTCTTCCCCGGTCAGGTCTTCCGAGGCTTCCTCGACAAGGCCGTCATGATGGTGGCTGTCATGTGTGTCGCCGTCGAACTCGACCTCGTGCTCAGCGCCGTCATCATAGTCCTCGTTGACGGCAGCACTCAGCGCCTTCGCCTTGAGGATGAACAGGCGCACCGTGTCCGGATCGATCGAAAGTTCCCACTCCTTCTCGAGGCGCTGCTGCACGGTCCTTCTCCACGTGATGCGCTTGGTCCGATGATAGCGGAATTAAAGCGCGCGTCACGTCCGCAGCTATCGGCTTCTGTCCGGCCCGTTCAAAATAGTTCGGTAGTCGCCCGCATTTCGGGATGAAACCGCGCCAAGGCGGCGTTAATCTGGCATTGTCACACTCACGGAGGCTTCGATGCGCAGACGTTTGCTTGTTCAGGTCATGGCTATTGCGGCGCTGCCGCTGTTCGTTGCGCCGGCTTTTGCGGCTGGTGAAGGCGGCAGTAGCGGTGGCCAGACGACCACCACCTGCAAGAAGGGCGAGGTCTGGGACAAGAAGAAGAACAAATGCGTAAAGCCGCAATATGGCATGCTGGACGACGACAGCATCTACGAGGCCGGTCACGATCTGGCGATGGCCGGACGCTATGACGAAGCGATTTCGGTGCTGACGCTCGCCGCCAACAAGCAGGATCCGCGCATCCTCAATTATCTCGGCTATTCGCACCGCCATTCGGGCCGCGTCACGGTCGGCCTCGGCTATTACGAGGAAGCGCTGCGGATCGACCCGAATTACACGCTGGTGCGCGAATATCTCGGCGAGGCGCATCTGCAGATCGGCGATCTCGCCGACGCGCAGCAGCAGCTCCAGGAAATCGAAAAGCGGACCGGCAAGGGCTCGCGCGAATACGGCATGCTGTCCGAGCAGATCGATCATTTCCTGAGGAGCTGAACAGGGCTCGAAGCCTCTCGAACCGGCTGCGGGCAATCGCAGCCGGTTTTTTATTGCTCGCCGTCAGCCCGGACCCGCGAAAGCGGTGATCATTTTGCCGAACTTCAATTTTTGGGCGTGAAAATCGCGCAAAGATCGCTATATTCAGGGAAATTGTGGTGAGACGGTTCCGTTAGCCCGAGGCTGCCGGACCGTTTTCTTTTTGTACCTATTGACAAGGTCCCTCCCGAAAACGGGGGTGGCGGCAGAAAGGTCAGGCTATGATCAAGGTCCCGATGACAGGCGAGGGGTTCGCGTCATTGAAGGAAGAGCTTCGCTGGCGCCAGCAGGAGGAACGGCCTCGCATCATCGAGGCGATTTCCGAAGCGCGCTCGCATGGCGACCTGTCCGAAAATGCCGAGTATCACGCGGCGAAAGAGTCGCAGAGCCTCAATGAAGGCCGTATCAACGAGCTCGAGGATCTGATCGCGCGTGCCGAGGTCATCGACGTCTCCAAGCTCAGCGGCGACAAGGTCAAGTTCGGCGCGACCGTCGTGCTCGTCGACGAGGACACCGAGGAAAAGAAGACCTATCAGATCGTCGGCGACCAGGAAGCGGACGTGAAGTCGGGCCGTATCTCGATTTCATCGCCGATCGCGCGTGCGCTGATCGGCAAAGAAGTCGGCGACGCGATCGAGGTCAATGCTCCGGGCGGCGCCCGAGGGTACGAGATCGTCCAGGTGCAGTTTATCTGAGGACCTTTTGATAATTCTACTCTGGCGGCCGACTAGCGTAGTTTTCTGCGCTTCCGGTGCTCACGTACTTTAAGTACGCTCCGCTCCGGTTCTCGAAAACTACGCCATTCGACTCGCCAGAGCGAATTCTGAAAAAATCCTCACGCTGGCGCCTTTGAACTGAGCGCCAGCAGCCGCTCAGCCTCCACCATCACCTCAGCCGACGTGACCCTGCCGCCCGCAGGCGCAAGCAAGGTCGATGCGAAAGGCCCGCGCGGGCCGGTGAGACCTGGCTCCGTCGCCAGGAAAATGGCGACCGTCGGCCGGCCGAAGGCGCTGGCGAGGTGGGTGAGGCCGGTGTCGGCGCCGATGACCAGCGCCGCGCGGCCAAGGATCGCGGCGACATCCGCGAGCGGCGATTTCGCAACCAGCACCGTCCCTCGCACCGCACTGGCAACGGCTTCCGCCACATTCTTTTCCGCCTCATTCGACCAAGTGACCACTGGTGTGAACTGCCGGTCGGTCAATCGGCGCGCGGTTTCGATCCAGTCCTCGATCGGCCATTTCTTGTCCTCGCGGCTGGTGCCGTGCAGCAGGAAGGCGGCTCTGCCTTTGATGCTAGGGAGATTGCCCGCCGGCGGCACGATGCCTGAGCGAAGCGTCGACAGGTCGGGCTGATAGCCAAGCGCCAGCCCGAACAGCCGTCTGGTGCGCTCGATGGCGTGCAGGTCGCGCGGCACCGCATATCTGTGTCGATAAAACAGCGTCGCCGACGGCTCGCGGGCGCTCGCCCGATCGAAGCCGGCAATCGGCGCGCCGGCCTGGATCGCGACCAAGGCCGATTTCAATAAGCCCTGCGCATCGATGATCAGATCGTAGCGGGAGGCGCGGAGCGCTCCGCGCAGTCCGGTCATCTCGCGCCACGTGGCTCCGTCGAGAAGCCGCTTGCGCCAGCGCCGGACCGCCACCTTGTGAATGGTGCCGATCGCCGGATGCAGAGCCACGATACCGACAAACGGCTCCTCCACGCACCAATCGAAACTGACATCAGGACGATGGCGCACCGCGTCCTCGATGGCGGGAAAAGTGTGGATGACATCGCCCATTGACGATGTCTTGACGATCAGCACTTTCATGCCGCTGCCGGAACCTTGAGCAAGCGGTCGGCCGCGGCGGTGACGCGCGCGACATCGAGCGTGTTCAGGCAGTTGAGATGGCCAAGCGGGCAGACCTTCTTATAGCAGGGCGAGCAGGACAGATGCAGCCAGATCAGCTCGGAGCGCTCGCTGAGCGGCGGCGTGTTTTCCGGCGAGGTCGAACCATAGACGGCAACGATCGGCGTGCCGACGGCGGCGGCGACATGCATCAGCCCGCTGTCGTTCGAGACCGCAAGCTTCGCCGCTGCGATCAGGTCGATGGCATCCTCCAGCCGCGTCTTGCCGGCAAGGTCGATTGCGCCTGGCGCAAGGGCTGCAATCTCGCCGGTCACGTCGGCATCGTTCTTCGAGCCGAGCAGCGCGACGCTCAAACCCTTGGCCATCATGTCCCGGGCCAGCCCAGCATAGCGATCGCTCGGCCAGCGTTTTGCCGGGCCGAATTCGGCGCCGGGCATGAGCGCCACGAATTTCTTCCCGGTCAGCCCGAGGCGCGCCAGCAGATCGGCCTGATTGGCCTTGTCGACGGTAAGACGCGGCGCGCGAAAAGTGCCGCCGCGCGCGAGGCCGAAATAGGCGCGTGCGGTGCGCCGTTTTAGCGCTTCCGGCAGCGGCACGACATCCGTCAGCAGGCCGTAGCGCATCTCGCGCAGATTGCCGACGCGATGTGGGATGCGGGCGAAGAACGGGATCAGCGCCGATTTCCAGCTCCCCGGCAGCACATAGGCCATGTCGTAGCGGCCGCGCAGCAGGCGGCCGAAGCGCCTGCGGCTGCGGAACTCGAGCGCTCCCGGCATCAACGGAAAGTCGATCTGGCTGCGTATCTCGGGCATGCGCTTGACCAGCGGGGCCGCCCATGCCGGCGCCAGCACGTCGATGGCCGCGTTCGGATGTTTTTCCTTCAGCGCCGCAAACAGGCACTGCGCCATGACCATGTCGCCCACCCAGCGTGGGCCGATCACGAGGATCGTTGGGCCTTCAGCCATTCGACATAGTCCCTGACGCCGGTTTCGACTGTGCGGAATTGGCCATTGTAGCCGGCCGCGCGCAAGCGGGACATATCAGCCTGCGTGAAACTCTGGTAGCTGCCCTTGAGATGGTCGGGGAAGGGGATGAATTCAATCTCGCCCTTGCCCAGGGTGTCGATCACCGTCTCGGCAATCGCCCGGAACGGCTGGGCGCGGCCGGTGCCGCAATTGAAGATGCCGCTCGCGCCGCGCTTCCACAGCCACAGATTGACGTCGGCCACATCGCCGACATGAATGAAGTCGCGGCTCTGCTCGCCGGGTCCGAAGTCGCCATAGGCGCCGAACAGCTTCGGGTTTTCGCCACGCTCGACCTGGTTGAACAGATGGAAGGCGACCGAGGCCATGGCGCCCTTATGCGCCTCGCGCGGCCCATAGACATTGAAATAGCGCAGGCCCGCCACTTGCGAATGATCGGTATCGAAGACGTTGCGGCGGACGTAGTCGTCGAACAACTTCTTCGAATAGGCATAGACGTTGAGGGGACGCTCGAACTCGGGCTCCTCGCGAAACTCGCTGCCGCCGCCATAGACCGAAGCCGACGAGGCGTAGAGGAAGGGCACGCGCAGCTTCAGGCAGGCATGCAGCAGCCGTTTCGAATAGGCGTAGTTCACCTCCATCATGAACTTGCCGTTCCACTCTGTGGTGGTCGAGCAGGCGCCTTGATGGAAGACGGCTTCGATGCGGCCGAGCGCGCCGTCCTCGAGCCGGGCGAGAAAATCGTCCTTGTCGAAATAGTCGGCGATGCGAAGGTCGGCAAGGTTGGCGATCTTGTGGCCGTCGGTGAGATCGTCGACGACGACGATGTCGTCATGGCCCTCGGCATTGAGAGCGGCGACGATGTTGGAGCCGATCATGCCGGCGCCGCCCGTGACGATGATCATGATGGCCTCTGCTGCTTGCGATTCCGGCTCTTATAGGGGAGGCCAGTCGGGCTGTCGACAAAGCAGGCATCGTCCCGTCTTAGGTCGTTGAGCTTGTCTATTTCGTCTGTTTTGCCTATTTTGTACAAGATGGAGGACTTCATGAAGCAATACCCGTCTACTGATCTGAAACAAAATCTCGGTGACGTGCTTGCGGCCGCGAGCCAGCAGCCTGTCTCCATTACCCGTCACAACAAGCCGAGATATGTCCTAATGAGCATCGAGGCCTACGAGGCTCGCTTTGCCAACGACAGCCGTCGCGCTTACGCTGCCAAGGATGCTCCGTCAGACCATGTCGAGATGCTTGAGGAGTACGCTGCGGAGTTGGATCGTGATTAAGCCGGCTGCCGCCGACGTCTGGCGATATCCATATCTTTGGTATCGGCAGCATGGAGACGGCGAGACC
The DNA here is from genome assembly GCF_020165105.1 of Mesorhizobium sp. CA5. Lineage (NCBI taxonomy): Bacteria > Pseudomonadati > Pseudomonadota > Alphaproteobacteria > Hyphomicrobiales > Phyllobacteriaceae > Mesorhizobium > Mesorhizobium sp. CA5. Next base: position 132,234 of record NZ_JAIUHJ010000008.1, read on the forward strand.
GAAGGCCGCAAGAGACGGCCCGTTGCCTTCGTGGCCGTCCTTCCCGGGAAAGCCGGCGGCACGAACCTCTTCATCCTCGCAATCACCTCTACGCAACCGGGTCGCGATCGTGTTGCCGTTTCCGTTCCGGAAATCGAACGCCGCCGCGCCGGCCTTGACCCTATTCCTCTTTGGGTCATAGTCGACGAATACAATCACGATATCCTGGAATCGTCAGCCTATTTCGAGCCGGGCGCGCGCATCGGCGCGTTCAGTCCGTCATTCCACAAGAAAGTCATGGCTGCTTTCATTGCGGTTGTCCGCAAAGGTCAATCCAAAGCCATCCCGCGTGCGGACTGAACAGGCTGCGACCGGATCATGAGGGACAAGATGCCGTCGACCGAACTGCTCATCGCTTTTTTCGCCACCACCGCGGTCTTCGCCTATATCCCTGGCCCCGCCATGCTCTACGCCGCTGCGCAGACAATGGCGCGCGGCCGCTGGTCGGGGCTGACGGCGGCTCTCGGCATCCATCTCGGCGGCTATGTGCATGTCTTCGCGGCCGCCGCAGGACTGTCCGTCCTGTTTCACGCGGTGCCGCCGCTCTATCTTGCGGTCAAGCTCGTCGGCGCGCTCTATCTGATCTGGCTCGGCGTGTCTCTCTTCCGCAAGCGCGCGGACGGCGAGACGGAATTGCCCTTGATCGAGCGGAAATCGGCCCGTCGCGCTTTCTTCGAAAGCATCACCGTCGAGGTGCTCAATCCGAAAACGGCGATCTTCTTCATGGCGTTCCTGCCGCAATTCATCGATGCTTCGGCGGCGTTTCCGGTCTGGCTGCAGTTCGTCGTGCTTGGAACCATCGTCAACCTGATGTTCTCCTCCGCCGACGTCATGTGCGTATTCCTTGCCGGCGCGATGATCGCCCGGTTGCGGCGCTCGGGCCGCGCGCAGCGCCTGATGCAGCGCGCGGGCGGCGCCGTGCTGGTCGGCCTCGGCGTCCACGTCGCCCTGCAGAGAAGCTGATTGCCAACCCGGCTCCGGCTAAGGTCCGCGCCGGGCTGCCGTTGCGCTCGCCCGAATTGCGGTATATCGGCATCGCTTTGAACAGCCCGCGCCACAATTCCGGCGCTGAAATCTAATCAAGTCCGGCCGTCTTCAGGCATAGCTCGAGCGAGATGATCAAGCACCATCTGCCTTCTCCGGAACCTTTGCATCGCACCATCGCCCGGTTCGGCGACGTCACCGTGCTGGTGGTGGGCGATTTCATCCTGGACCGTTTCGTCAGCGGGGTGATCGAGCGCATCTCGCCGGAAGCTCCCATTCCCGTGCTGCGTGGAAAGGGCGAGGCGTTGAACATCGGCGGCGCCGGCAATGTCGTCTCCAACATCGTTTCGTTGGGCGCGGCCGCCATTCCCGTTTCGGTGATCGGTGCCGACCAGGCCGGCGACAATCTGATGCGCATGCTCAGCGAGATCGGCGTCGATACCGACGGGCTCCTGCAGCGCCAGGACCGCATGACCTCGTCGAAAAGCCGCTTCAGCGCGCTCAACCAGCAGGTGCTGCGGTTCGACGAGGAAGAGATCAAGCCGCTCACCGGGGCCGAGCGGGCGAAGCTCATCGATCATTTCCAGGCGGCGTTTGGCCGCGCCGACATCGTCATCCTCTCCGATTACGGCAAGGGCATCCTGCTCGACGGCGTCGCCGGCGAGCTGATCGCAATCTGCCGCGATGCCGGCAAGCCGGTGCTGGTCGATCCGAAGGGACGCGACTATGCGCGCTATGCCGGCGCCACGGCTGTGACGCCGAACCGCAAGGAGCTTGGCGAGGCGGTCGGGCGCAAGGTCTTCGGCGATGACGAGATCGTGGCGGCGGCGCGCGACCTGATCGCCACGCATGATTTCGAGTTCATCGTCGCCACGCGCAGCGAGAAGGGCATGAGCGTGGTCTCCGCCGAGGACGCCCGCCACATCTCCACCCAGGCGCGCGAAGTCTTCGACGTCTCCGGTGCCGGCGACACGGTCATCGCGAGTTTCGCGCTGTCGCTCGCCGCCGGCGCCGACCGGGTGCATGCGGCGGTCATCGCCAACGCGGCCGGCGGTGTCGTGGTCGGCAAGCGCGGCACGGCGCGGCTCAACGTCGAGGAGCTATCCGGCGCGCTGTTCCGCTCGCACGGGCCGACGGCTCATACCGATGCCATCCTCGATTTCAATGCCGCGGCCAGGATGGTCGCTGCCTGGAAGGAAGAGGGGCTGACCGTCGGCTTCACCAATGGCTGCTTCGACATCCTGCATGCCGGCCATGTCAGCCTGCTGCATGCCGCGCGCAGCCAGTGCGACCGGCTGGTGCTCGGTCTCAACAGCGACGCCTCGGTGCACCGGCTGAAAGGGCCGGGGCGCCCGGTCAACAACCAGCATGACCGCGCCTGCGTGCTGGCAGCACTTGCCTCGGTCGATGCCGTCGTCGTCTTCGAGGAAGACACGCCGCTGAAGCTCATCGAGGCGCTTTTGCCGGACATACTGGTCAAGGGCGCGGATTACACGATCGAGACCGTGGTCGGCGCCGATGTCGTGCAGAAGGCGGGCGGGCGCGTGGTGCTGGTCGACCTCGTCGCCGGCAAGAGCACGACGAACACGATCGGCAAGCTGCGTGCCGCAAACTGAGGATCTCATGTCAGATTTGAACGACTACCTGGTCCGCTCCGCGGCGGCGATATCGGCGATGGTCGAGCGCGACCTCACCGACGAGATGGAACGCGCGGTGAGCACCGTGGTGACGGCGCTGTCGCAAGGCAAGGCGCTGCTGATCTGCGGCAATGGCGGCTCGGCCAGCGACGCCATCCACATCGCCGGCGAGCTGGTCGGCCGCTTCCTGAAGGAGCGCAAGGCCTATAACGTCATCGCGCTGCCGGCCAACGCCGCGGTGCTGACCGCCTGGGGCAATGATTACGGCTTCGACACCGTGTTCTCGCGCCAGGTCGAGGCGCATGGATCGGAAGGCGCGGTGCTGCTCGCCATTTCCACCAGCGGCAATTCGCCAAGCATCCTTGCCGCCGCCGAGCAGGCGCGGGCGATGGACATGACGGTGATCAGCCTGACCGGCGAGACCGGCGGCAAGCTCAAGCCGCTGACCGATATCCTGCTCAACGTGCCGTCGACCTCGACGCCGATCATCCAACAGGGGCATCTGTGCCTCTATCACCATCTGTGCGAGGCTGTCGAAGCGCGTCTCAGCAATGGATGAGAGCGAAGGCTTTCCGCTGGCCGAGCCGGGTCTTTGGGTCGAGCGGACCACCGCCAGGAGCTTTCCGGCCGGCCGGCCGGCCCTGTTCCTCGATCGCGACGGCACCATCAATGTCGATACCAGGTATCCAGACGATCCGGCGACCGTGGTGCTGCGCGATGGCATCGCGCCGGTCATGGAGGCCGCGAACGAGCGCGGCATTCCGGTCGTTGTCGTCACCAACCAGTCCGGCATCGCGCGGGGCTATTTCGGCTGGGACGCGTTCGCGCGGGTCAATGGGCGCGTGCTCGAGCTGCTGGCTGAGAAAAATGCCTTCGTCGACGTGGTGCTTGCCTGCGCCTACCACGAGGCCGGCAGGGGCGCGTTGGCGGTTGCCGATCATCCGATGCGCAAGCCCAACCCGGGCATGCTGCTGGAGGCGGGGCGCCGCCTCGGCCTCGATCTCAGCCGATCGCTGATCGTCGGCGACAAGCCGGCCGATATGGAAGCCGGCCAGCGCGCCGGCCTTGCGCGTGGCTGGCTGGCGGATGGCGAAGGCTCGACGATAGGCGGGTTTTCGGTTTCGCCGTTGCGCGGCGCCACGGACCTTGAGGGACTGCTTGCCGCGATACGGTCGCTCTGATCGCGGATTGATTCAAAACCCGGTGCTAAGCCCTTTGTTTGCGCAGGCGAATTTCCGGAAGCCGGCACATTAAGTTGGAAAAGCCACCAGCCCTTCGTCCTTGACGCGGCGGATGGTCAAGGCGGTGCGTACCGTGTCCACATTCGGGGCCGATGCCAATTCCTCGATGACGAAGGTCTGGAAGGTGCCGAGGTCGCTCGCCACGCAGTGCAGCAGGAAATCGGATTCGCCCGAAACCATCCAGGCATCGCGCACGATCGGCCAGCCGCGCGTGCGTTCGGCGAAGGTCTTCAGCTCGGCATCGGCCTGATGATGCAGGCCGATCAGGCAGAAGGCGACGACATCCATGCCGAGGGCCGGCGCGTTCAGCAGCGCGCGGTAACCGCGGATGATGCCGGCCTCTTCCAGCCGCCTGACACGGCGCAGGCAGGGCGGCGCCGAAATGCCGACCCGGTTGGACAATTCGACATTGGTCATGCGGCCGTCGCCCTGCAGTTCGCGCAGGATCTTCCAGTCGATGGCATCGAGATCGGCTTTGAGCGGCATGGACGGCTTTCGCGCAAGAATCTTTCGCGATTTTGTAATTTGGTTTCGCCTGGGAGGCCATCCCTTTAGATGATTTTCTCCTTCTTTTGATGCATTCGGTGATGCCAGAGCCGCGCATACCTCCGGACGACATGCATCGGTGAGGGGCGGCGATATGCCCGATATGCGAGGAACGAAGCTTTCCGGGGACGAAAGCCAACTTGCCTTGCTGGTCTTACGGGCAACACTTACATTAGCCGCGACAAACCACGGCTGCGCGCCGCAGGGGACTTTCATGAACACCAAACATGCGCCCGTTCTCATCATCGGTTCCGGCCCGGCCGGCTACACGGCGGCGGTCTATGCCGCGCGCGCCATGCTGAAGCCGATGCTGGTCGCCGGCCTGCAGCAGGGCGGCCAATTGATGATCACCACCGACGTGGAAAACTATCCGGGCTTCGCCGATCCGATCCAGGGTCCGTGGCTGATGGAGCAGATGCTCAAGCAGGCCGAGCATGTCGGCACCGACATCATCAACGACATCATCACCGAGGTCGATCTCAATGTGCGGCCGTTCCGCGCCACAGGCGATTCCGGCACCGTCTACACCGCGGACGCCTTGATCATCGCCACCGGCGCGCAGGCGAAATGGCTGGGCATCCCGTCGGAGCAGACCTTCATGGGCTTCGGCGTTTCGGCCTGCGCCACCTGCGACGGCTTCTTCTATCGCGGCAAGGACGTCGCGGTGGTGGGCGGCGGCAATTCGGCGGTCGAGGAGGCGCTCTATCTGTCGAACCTCGCCAAGAGCGTCACCGTCATCCACCGGCGCGGCGATTTCCGCGCCGAGCGCATCCTGCGCGAGCGGCTGCTCAAGAGGGACAATGTCCGCGTCATCTGGGACACGGTCGTCGACGAGATCACCGGACGGCCGGGCAAGGCGCCGCTGCCGCCCTCGGTCGAGGGCCTGACGCTGCGCAACGTGGTGACCGGCCAGGAATCGAAGCTGCCGGTCGACGGCGTGTTCGTCGCCATCGGCCATGCGCCGGCGGTCGAGCTCTTCGCGGGCAAGCTGAAGCAGAAGCCGAACGGCTATCTGTGGACGGCGCCCGATTCCACCCGCACCGACGTGCCCGGCGTGTTCGCCGCCGGCGACGTCACCGACGACGTCTACCGCCAGGCGGTGACGGCGGCCGGGCTTGGCTGCATGGCGGCGCTCGAGGCGGAAAAATATCTGGCGGGCATCGAGGTTCACCGCGAAGCGGCGGAATGACAATCGGCTGAAAAGAGCCGTTTAAAAGCCTGATTTTTCATTCAGACGCCAAAGACAACGCGAGGGGAATCATGGCGCTGGACTGGGACAAGCTACGCGTATTTCACGCAGCGGCGGAGGCTGGGTCGTTCACCCATGCCGCCGAGACGCTGCATCTGTCGCAATCGGCCATTTCGCGGCAGGTCAGCGCGCTGGAGCACGATGTCGGCGTAGCACTGTTCCACCGCCATGCGCGCGGCCTGGTGCTGACCGAGCAGGGCGAGATGCTGTTCCGCACGGCGCATGACGTGCTGATGAAGCTGGAAACCATCAAGACGCGGCTCACAGAGACCAAGGATCGGCCGTCGGGCGTGCTCAGGGTGACGACCACGGTCGGCCTGGGCGCCGGCTGGCTGACCGAGCGCGTGCAGGAATTCATTGAGCTCTATCCCGAGATCAGCCTGCAGCTGATCCTGGCCAATGAGGAGCTCGATCTCACCATGCGCCAGGCCGATTGCGCGATCCGGCTGCGCCAGCCACAGCAGCCCGACCTTATCCAGCGCCGGCTGTTCACGGTGCATTTCCACCTTTACGCGGCGCCGTCCTATATCGCCAAGTTCGGCAGGCCGGCCTCGATCGCCGAGCTCAGGAACCACCGCATCGTCACTTTCGGCCTGCCGGTGCCCTCGCATCTGTCGGAGCTGAACTGGCTGGAGACGGTCGGCGATTTCGAGGGCGGGCAGCGGGTGCCGACGCTGCAGATCAACGACATCCTGTCGATCAAGCGGGCAGTGCAGGGCGGCGCCGGCATCGCCATGCTGCCGGACTATGTAATCAACAAGGACACGAACCTGGTGCAGCTGCTGCCGGAGACCGAGGTGCCGTCCTTCGACACCTATTTCGCCTATCCCGACGCGATGAAGAACCAGGCGAAGCTGCACGTGTTTCGCGACTTTATCATCGCCAAGGCGCGCAGCTGGTCTTACTGAATATTCAGGTGAGGCAGGCCTGCGAACGGCAGGCTCCTGCGCTTCCGGTACTCACGTACTGAAGTACGCTCCGTTCCGGTTCTCGGAGCCTACCGTTCTCGACTCGGCCTGACCTGAATATCGGCACCCCTCTCGGAAAGGGCGGCTTATCCGCGCCAGGGTTTCAGGCGCGGCAGCCAGCCGGGCACGGCGCGGCGGTAGACCTCGTATTCTTCGCCATAGCGGTTGGCGAGCGTCGGCTCTTCATAGAGCTTGACGAAGGAGATCATCGCCGCCGCGGCGATGAGGCCGTAGACCAGCACCGCCCAGCTCGAAAAGATCAGCGCCTGGCCGAGGATGATCGACAACACCGCCACATACATGGGATTGCGCACATGGCGGTAGACGCCGCCGACGACCAGTTTCTCGGTCGGCGCCACGGGAGCGGGCGTGCCCAGGCCCTCGAGGGCAAAGCGGGCGAAGGCATGAAGGAGGATGGCGGCCGCTCCGATCACAAGAATCGAGCCCACAGGCACGAAGCCCGGCAGAGCCGACAGAGGTTTGCGATAATGGTCGGTCAGCAGCCACGGCGCCAAGCCGGCGACGACGCCCGGCGCTGCGACCAGGAACAGCGCGCTGCCGGCGATTGCTGAAAAAGTTCGCATCATCGATCCCCTGCCGTAAAAATAAACTCGGCCTGCCGAAATCGACATCATTTCGCCGACTCGCATATTTCTGAGCAAAATCGGCTCGGTTTGCTTTTAAGCAGTCGCTTTAGCGTCGGAAACGCGTCGGAATCGGCGACTTTTCTGGTCCTATGGCTTCGAGGAACAGGTTGGACCACAGCCTGCGTCTTTTTGCATGCGTGTGTTGCAAAATAGATGCTTGTTTCTTGGGCATGATGAGCACATATATAGTCGCATCTCCGGGGCGCGTTCTCCTCCCATTAGCGCCCTCGAGTGTTCCCCTCTGGAGGTTAGCCTTAATCGGCACTTCCAATCAAACTCAGCCGGATCTTTATTGATCCGGCTTTTTTGTTGCCCGCATGCCTTCGAGCCGGCAAGAAAACGACTGAATCCACCGCGTAACAGTGACATGTAACATCGGGTAACATGTCGCAGACCCACTCTATCGTTTAAGTAGACGATAGGACGCGGTTGGTCGGTTCGGGAGATGGGGGCATCACTCGAAAGACCGGGCTCAGGCAAGCACCGCGTCCGAACCTTTTTACAGATGCGGCGGACCAGCCGTTGCCTCCCAGGAGAACGGTCCGCAATAGGAACGGCGTCCGGATCATCCGGACGCCGCTTTCATATCTCCAACAGAAGCCTGCCAGCAGGTCGACCTGCTCGTGCGTTTCACCGTTTCACGGAAATGGCGAACCGCACTATCTCCTTGTTCTTACGCAATTCCGGACGGAAAACCGCTCACACTTTTCTCGGAATTGCTCTAGGCCGCTTTGCCGTTGGCGTTCATCGCTTCGTCGGCTAGCCGGCCGGTGAGCTCGGCCATGTGATCGAAAGTGGCCTTGTAGCTGGCGACGCCGGCGGTCGCCGAGCGCAGCTCGATGATCAGATCGCCGATTTCGGCCTGCGGCATGGTCGCCTCGACGACGTCCCAGCCGGGCCAGTCGGGCCTTGCATCATAGCCGAGGATCTGGCCGCGCCGCTGCGGGATCAGCGCGATGATCTTGGAGGTCGCGTCGGAGGGCGTGACGATCTCGACCTTCATGATCGGCTCAAGCAGGACCGGCGAACAGGCGGCCATGCCTTCCTTCATCGCGAGCTTCGCCGCCATCTGGAAGGCCATGTCGGAGGAATCGACCGCGTGGTAGGAACCATCCGACAGATTGACGGCGACATCGACGACCGGAAAACCGAGCGGGCCTGTCTTCAGATAGTCGCGAATGCCGGTCTCCACCGATTGGATATAGGTTTTCGGCACCACGCCGCCGGTGATGGTGTCGGAGAACTGGAAGCCGGACCCGCGCGGCAGCGGCTTGATCTCGATCACCACGTCGCCGAACTGGCCGTGGCCGCCGGACTGCTTCTTGTGGCGGCCACGCTGTTGCGCCGATTTGCGGATCGTCTCCCGGTAAGGCACCGCCGGGGTATGGCCCTCGATCGGGATCTGGTTCTTGCCTTCGAGGCGCTCGCGCACCACGCGCAGATGCATCTCGCCGTGCCCAGACAGGACGGTTTCGGCGGAGTCCTGGTTGTGGCGCAGGCTGAGCGATGGATCTTCTTCGGCAAGCCGCTGGATCGCCGCCGACATCTTGACCTCGTCCTTGCGCTCCTTGGGGCGAAGCGCGAAGGCGAAGACCGGCTGCGGCGGCTCCAGCGTGACCAATGGCCGGATGCCGCCCTTGGCCGAGCTCAGCGTCTGGCCGGTCTTGACGTTGTCGAGCTTGCCGAGCGCAACCGTGTCGCCCGCCCTGGCGGATGTCAGCTTCGACTGGTCCTTGCCGAGCATCCTGTAGATGCCGGAAATCTTCGCCGTGTCGCCGTTGGAAAGGAAGAGCTCGGCTGCGTCGGCCAATTGGCCCGAGAGCACGCGCGACACCGAAAGCTTGCCGCCATGCGCGGTGTGAATGGTCTTCATCACCTGCACTACCGTCTGGCCGTCCGGCGCGCCAAGGCGCTTCCGCGTCGCCTCGACATCCGGCGCGTCATGGCGGATGGCTTTCAACAGGCGCAGCACACCGTTGCCCTTCTCGGCCGTGCCGATCAGCACCGGCGTCACCGCGCCGGCGCGCAGATCGGCCGAGAGATCGTCGAAGATAGCGTCCTTCGGCGGCTCGATCTCCTCCAGCAACTGCTCCATCAGGTGATCGTCATGGTCGGCGAGCGTCTCCAGCATGGAGAAACGGGCTTCCAGCTCGCGCGCCTTGTCGTCGTTCGGGATCTCGGCAACCTGGCTCTCGGCATATTCGCGATAGATGTAGGCGCGTTCCAGCGCCAGATCGATCGAGCCGATGACGATGCCGTCCTTGCGCACCGGAATCTGGCGCAGCAGCAGCGGCACCGAGCTTGCCGGCTGCAGCATCTTCAGCGTCTCGCGCACGCCCGCGACCGCCTTGTCGACCTTGTTGAGGAACAGGATGCGCGGAATGGCGAGATCGTCGAGCTTGCGCATGATGAGCTGCAGCGCCGGGATCTTCTTCTCATCGGCCTCGGCGACGACGACCGCGAGGTCGCAAGCGGCAAGCACGGGTTCGGCCTCGAAGGCGAATTCGATGGAGCCGGGACAGTCGACGAAAGTGATCTGCTCGCCCATGAAATCGGTGGTGGCGAAGGTCGCCTCGACGCTCATGGCGTGGGCGCGTGCCTCCGGCGAATGGTCGGAAACGGTGTTGCCCGATGAAACTGGTGACTGGCGGGGAATGGCGCCCGTGCGGGCGAGGATGGCTTCGAGAAGTGTCGTTTTACCGCTTGCGAAGGGACCGACTATGGCAATGCATTTCGGTCCCGTGCGTCGTCCTCCGGCGCGAGTACCCATGGCTGAACCTCCACTCAGGCGTTTCCCAAGGAGCGATCAGCAAAAGTGGAAACCGGTTTGCGTCCGATCGCACCCTGTGCAGAGCGGCGGCCGGCCTGTTCGGCCGTCGCGGGCGGGTTTTCACCTCTTCCCAAAGCCATCGTCACACGGGTTCGACGGGAGGGCAAGGAAAATAGAATGTTCGCCGGCTTGGTTTAGGCAGGCTGCCATCTCCTGTTCGTCAGGCCGTGAGGGCAAGACCGCAGCCGCTAAAAGCCAAGCCGGCACCTGCCAATTGGGCCGTCCGCGAGAAGCCGGAATCGGAAGATGTCAATAAAGGCTCAGCCGGCCTCGGTTCGGCGCACCGGCATGGCTGCGCTCTGCTTCACTACCCTCTCCGCAAAGCGTGACAGCAGCGGATTGAACAGGTCCGGCTTTTCCCAGAAAGGTGCATGGCCGGCGCCGGATATGACATGGCACCGTTCCCACAGCGAGGCGTAGGCCACTGTCTCGAAGTAGCTCAGCCGCACAAGCGGGTCATGCTCTCCATTGATCACCGCGACCGGGAAGGGGGCATTCTCGACCACCTGCTTCTGGTCGGCGCCCTTGCCGGCAAACATGCCGAACGCCACGCCCGAGCGCAGCCTGCCGTCGGTGCGCCTTATGGCCTCGCGGAAAGACGGACTTGCGCTGCCGCCGAAGCAAAACGCCTCAAAGCGCTCGATGTCGCGTTCGGAGTAAACTTTCTTGGAGGTGAGCAGCATGTCCCAGTTGGCATGAAAGCCACGCAGCATGCCGAGCGGCCCCCTCGACACCGGCGGCGCCCCGGTCAACACCAGACCGTTCACCGCGTGATGGAAGCTGGCAAGTTCAATCGCTACATGGCCGCCAAGCGACCAGCCGAAGATGATGGCGTGGCCGATGTTGAGGGCATCGAGAAGGCGGGCTGTGATCTGGGCGAGGCCGGTGATCGTATAGGTTGCGGCCGGGTCGCGAGCATCGGAGGAGTCGCCATGGCCGGGAAGGTCGAAAGCGATCAGCCGGTGGGCATCGGCGAGCGGACTGTCAAACTGACGCGCAAAGACGGCGCGCGAACTGCCCGAGCCGTGGATCATGATGATGGGCATGCCGGAACCAGACGACTGGCTGAGGCGCAAATCAGCCTGCGGCGTACGGATTGTGCGGTCAGTGACGCTCATGCTGGATTAGATCCTCGGATGTGGCTGGTGGCCAACATCGCATCCGGGGCTCTATATCTTCTTTAAGCATGTGGTTAAGAGAGGGTTCTTGGAAATAAGCGGCCGGCGTAGCTACCGGCTGGATGGCAGCACCGGCGGAAACCCCCACGATGGAACCACTCCTCGATCTTCTTGTCTCGATTTGCAGCATCGCGACCATTGGCCAATATGTCTGGTCGATGCGGGCGCATTTCCAATTGCAGGCCATGTTTCCAGGCGCCATGGTGATTTCGGCAGCGGTGATTGCCACGACTTTTTTCTTTCTCGCCATCCTGTGGATCCAATCGCAGCCGGTTCCGGCAAAGCTCGCCGGGCTCGCCGTCGAACTGGCAAGCTCTGCCCTCTTCTGGTGGGCGATCGTCACCTCGCGGAAGGCGCGGCTGCACTTCGCCTTCGCGCCCGATAATCCGCACAGCCTGCTGACCGGTGGCCCCTATCGCTACATCCGCCACCCTTTCTACTCGTCATACATCATCTTCTGGATTGGATGGGGGATCGCGACCTGGTCGATCTGGGCGGTGGTGCCGGTCGCCGGGATCGCCGTACTCTATGTGGTTGCGGCGCTGGGCGAAGAAAAGAAATTTTCGCGGACGCCATTGGCGGGCGATTACCAGGCCTATCGCGGTCGAGCCGGCCTGTTCTGGCCGCGGCTGGGGTGGTAGCCGACAAGTGATGCCGGAGACCGGCGGGTATTTCGTCTCGCCGCGGCGGATCGCCTCGATCGCCGCGTTCTTGATGTTGTCGGGCGTATCGAAGTCCGGCTCGCCGGCGCCGAGGCCGATCACGTCACGACCGGCATTTTTCAGGGTTTCACCTCTTCCCAAAGCCATCGTCACACGGGTTTGTCGGAGGGCAAGAAAAATAGGACGTTCGCCGGCTTGGGTTCAGCAGGCCGCCATTTTTGCTTGTTAGGCTGTGAGGGCGAGCGGTTCGCGGGCGGCGGCACATAACGCGCTTGCCTTGTCGCGCGGCGCCGGCCTGCCGAAGAAATAGCCCTGGAAGCGGCTGCAGCCGGCCGTCCGGGCAAGCGCGAATTCCTCCGCGGTTTCGACGCCTTCCGCGACGATGGCGATGTCCTGGATGCGGGCGATCTGGGCAAGCGCAGACACGAAGATCTGCGCCACCTGGTCGTGGGCGAGGCTGCGGATGTAGGAGCGATCGATCTTGACGCTGTCGATGGGCAGCGACTTCAGGTAGTTGAAGCCGCAATGGCCGGTGCCGAAGTCGTCGAGGGCGATGTGGAAGCCGAGGCCGCGCAGTGCCTCGAGGCGCCTGAGAACCTCGGGCGTCGCGGCCGTCGCTACCGTCTCGGTGATCTCGATGATGAACTGCGACGCGGACCGGCCGGTCTCGCGCAGGACCCGGTCGCACATCGTCACGATCTCGTCGCGCTTCAGCTGCTCGCCGGAGACGTTGATCGAGATGCGCCGTCCGGGAAAATGCCCGATATCGGCGCAGGCCCGCTTGAAGACCCATTCGCCGATCATGTCGATCAGCGTCGAACGCTCGGCGATCGGGATGAATTCCGACGGCGAGATCAAGCTGCGCACGGGATGACGCCAGCGGATCAATCCTTCCAGTGCGTCGACCGAGCCGTCGGGATCGACGATCGGCTGGTAGTGCAGTTCCAATTCGCCGAGATAGATTGCGGCGCGCAGCTCGCGTTCCACCAGCCGGCGATAGCGTTTGTCAGACAGCATCTCCTCGTCGAAAACGGTGACGCGGCCGCGGCCGCCCGCCTTGCTCTCGTAGAGCGCGAGATCGGCCAGCAGCATCAATTCAGTGCCGTTCGAAGCGTGCAACGGCGCGAGCGCGACGCCCACCGAGATCGACAGGGGAATGATCTTGCCTTCATGTCTCTTGCCGGCCCGCATCGCATGCAGCAGCCGGCGCGCGTCCTTGCCGATACTGGCGACGTCGCCATGCGGAACCATGATGCCGAACTCGTCGCCGCCGAGCCGGCCGATGACGCCGTCCTCGAAGATGCGCTGCGCTTCCGCGACCAGATGCGCCAGCGCCAGATCGCCGAACTGATGGCCGAACGTGTCGTTGAGCTGCTTGAAATGATCGAGGTCGATCAAAAGCAGGCTTGCCTGGCGGCGATTGCGCGAGCCGCTCAGCCAATCGCCCAACGCTTCGATGAAGTAGCGCCGGGTCATGGCGCCTGTCATGGCATCGACAGTGAGAAAGCGATGTTTCTCGGCCTCGGCGTCCGCCGCCGATTGCAGGCGCTGGACGACGTTCGAGCGCATATACATCAACACCAGAAGCGCCATTAAGGTCGAAGTCACCGACACCGCGAGCGCGCCGGCGCGGGAGGCGTTCTCCGTCAGCGCGAAAGCCGCAAGCCCGGTGGCGGCGATGCTCATCACGAGCAACGCCTGGATGCCGCGATAGATACGGCCGCTGTGATCTTTGATTGTCGCCAAGATACTCATGTCCGCGCCCCCACAGCACGCGACATGGCTAGGACCTCAGCCGTTAAGAAACGCTGAGCTTGGCCGCTGCCTGGATCTATTCCTTTGCTTCTGAGTGGAGATCGCGATTTTATGGTTAAAAAGCAACTATTTGTGACGGTTCTCTGACATTCTAATGCTGCAATCCGCCCGCTGCGCGAATGAGAAATCGAGGTTGCCGCCCGGCAACGGCTCAAAGCCAGTTGCAACGGTCTCCCGACGAGGTGAAACTACCGCGTGAGACGCCGCGCGGGGCGCTTTGTTCGAGAGGATCTGAACGATGAAGCTCATTGCGTGCGGCAGCGTGCCGACGATCATCGTGCCGAAGACATATTTCACCGGGCGGGTGCTGCAGACGCCGATCATCGAGAAAGAGGCGCCGGCGCGGCTCAGGGCGACGCTGGTCAGCTTCGAGCCCGGCGCGCGCACCCATTGGCACACGCATCCGCTTGGACAGACACTCTATGTCACCGCCGGCGCCGGCCTGGCGCAAAGCTGGGGCGGCCCCGTGCAGGAGATCAGGGCAGGGGATGTCGTTTCCTTCGCGCCGGGCGAAAAACACTGGCATGGCGCCGGCCGGAAAACCGCCATGACACACATCGCCATGCAGGAGGCGCTGGACGGCGTCCACGCCGACTGGCTGGAGCAGGTTTCCGAGGAGCAATATGGCGGCTGATCGGCGTCCAAGAAGAACCCGGCGCGGCGCCGGGTTCTTCTTGCCGGCTGGCCGATCAGGTCAGCGACGCGGTGAAGCGCTGGATGCGCGTGCAGGCTTCTTCCAGCAAGGCATCCGACGTGGCGTAGGAGATGCGGAAGTTCGGTCCGAGGCCGAAGGCCGAGCCGAACACCACCGCGACACCTTCGGCCTCCAGCAGTTCGGAGCAGAAGGCCTCGTCATTGTCGATCACCTTGCCCGTCTTGGTCTTCTTGCCGATCAGCTGGGCGCAGGACGGGTAGACGTAGAAGGCGCCTTCCGGCGACGGGCAGGAGATGCCGCGCGCCTGGTTGAGCATCGAGACCACAAGGTCGCGCCGGCCCTGGAAGATCGCCTTGTTCTTCGCAATGAAATCCTGCGGGCCGTTGAGCGCCTCGACTGAGGCCCATTGCGCGATGGTGCAGGCGCCCGAGGTCTGCTGGCCCTGGATCATGTCCATCGCCTTGATCAGCGGCACCGGGCCGGCGGCATAGCCGATGCGCCAGCCGGTCATGGCATAGGCTTTCGATACGCCGTTCATGGTCAGCGTGCGCTCATAGAGGTTCGGCTCGACCTCGGCGATGGTCTTGAAGACGAAATCGCCATAGGTCAGGTGCTCATACATGTCGTCGGTTAAGGTCCAGACATGCGGATGCTTGAGCAGCACGTCGGCCAGCGCCCGCAGCTCGGCCTCCGTGTAGGCGGCGCCCGACGGGTTCGACGGCGAGTTCATCAGCAGCCATTTGGTCTTCGGCGTGATCGCCTTTTCCAGCACTTGCGGCGTGAGCTTGAAGCCGTTGTCGATCGAGGTGTCGGCGAAGACCGACGTGCCGCCGCAGATCGCCACCATTTCGGGATAGCTCACCCAGTAGGGGCGCGGGATGACGACTTCGTCGCCCGGGTTCAGCGTCGCCATGAAGGCGTTGAACAGGATCTGCTTGCCGCCGGTGCCGACGATGGTCTGCTCCGGCCGGTAGTCGAGATTGTTCTCGCGCTTGAATTTTTTCGCGATCGCCTCGCGCAGCGGCACGATGCCGGAAACCGGCGGATATTTGGTCTCGCCGCGGCGGATCGCGTCGATCGCCGCATTCTTGATGTTGTCGGGCGTATCGAAGTCCGGCTCGCCGGCGCCGAGTCCGATCACGTCACGGCCGGCATTTTTCAGCTCGCGCGCTTTCTGCGTCACCGCGATGGTCGCGGAAGGCTTAACGCGGGAAAGGGCGTCGGCGAGAAAGGCCATGACGAAGTGTCTCCTAGGAAAAGCGGCCAGGAGCGGCCGCGGCGCCTCTCATGTCGCATCATGGCGCGGAGCGCAAGCATTGTGCGATGAGCCAGAGGTCAAGGAGGCGTGACCAAAGTCAGCCTGCGTGAGCGGCAACGCTAAATTCATCAACGGCCGGTAAACCCTTGGCTGGCAGGATCGCAGATCGGATTGCGACTATTCGCGGAGCGAGAAACCTTGTCGCGCAGCATCGGGCTCGCCCACATCATCCGTCATGATGACGGCACCTCGACCGGTGTCTGGGGCATCTATACGTTGCAGAGCGCGTTCCAGCCGATCTTCGCCTTCAAGCAGGGCAAGCTCTCGGTCGTCGCTTTCGAAGGGCTGATCCGGCCGTTCCGCGATGGCGAGCCGCAGTCGCCGGGGACATTTTTCGGCACCTGCCCGGCAGCCGACCGGCTGCATATCGAGGCGCTGACACGCACGCTGCATCTTCTGAACGCCGGCGCCTGCCTGCCGCAAGAGGCCTCCATCTTCGTCAATTTCGACCCGTCGGTCTTCACCGATCGCCACATCGCCGACAAGGCCCTGCGCGACATGCGGCTGGTGCTGCATGAAGCCGGCATCGATCCGCGCCGCATCGTCTGCGAGGTCACCGAGCAGAAATCGGCTTCGCAGGAAGCGCTCTACGGGTTTGTCGAGGCGCTGAGGGCCAATGGCTTCAGCATCGCGGTGGACGACTATGGCGCCGATGATTCCGACATCAATAGGATCAAGGAACTCAAGCCAGACATCGTCAAATTCGATGCGAATTGGATCACCCATCTGATGGAGTCCGGCGCCGGCTTCGCCTTGCTGACGGCGATGGTGCAGAGTTTCGAGAACCAGGGCATCCGCACCGTCTTCGAAGGTATCGAGGAAGGCTGGCAGTTGGAACTCGCCGAGAGGTCCGGCGCCTCCATGGTGCAGGGCTACGTGCTTGCCCGGCCGGAACTTGCCCCCACCAGCTTTCGCGTCTTCGGCAAGGGCGCGCAGCAGCCTTCGAGCGAAGACAGCAAGGCACAGGCCGCCGCAAGCCCGGCGGCCCCAACGCTGCACGGACGGCCGGCAAGGGTGTTCGGGCGCAAGGTCGCGCCATGAGCGGACAATCAGACAGGCGGCGCAACGTCGCCGAGGCGATCTTCGCCGACGAGATCGGCCTCCAGTTCGGCGTCTATGGCGAGTACCGGCTGTGGAGCGCCTATCAGCCGATCTTCGCGCCGGAGGGCAGGGTGCTCAGAGCCGTCGCCGTCGAGGGGCTGATCGAGCCGCGCCGCGTCGCGCAGCCGGTAGCCGCTTCGGTCTTCTTCGGCAGCATTCCCGCGTCCGACCTTCTGTTTGTCGAAACGATGTGCCGGATGCTGCATCTCGGCAATTACCGCAACATCGGCGTCGAGGGATTGACGCTGTTCTTCAACTATAATCCGACCATCAACGACCATCTCGGACGGGCGCTCGCCGAGATCCGGCTGATGACCAGGCATCTCGGCGATCTGGAGCTCGAGCCCAGCCTGCTGGTCTGCGAGATCACCGAACAGGCAGCCGATGACCAGGTTCTTGCCAGCCTGGTGCGCGAAATGCGGCGCGACGGCATCCGCATCGCCATCGACGATTTCGGTACGGGGCATTCGACCGAAGCGCGAATCGATCTGCTCGCACCCGACATCGTCAAGATCGACGGCGCCTGGTTTGGCGAGCTCTGCCGCCATGCCGCCGCCGAACGCTTCTTCCGGCCGTTGGTGGCGATGCTGCACGAGCGCGGCGCCAAAGTGCTGGTCGAGGGCATCGAGAATGCACAGCACCTGCGCGTCGCGCTCGAGGGCGGCGTCGACCTGCTGCAAGGCTTCCATCTCGCCCGCCCGGCGCTCGCCGGCACGGTCTTCAAGGAAGAACCGCTTTCCATCGACGCTCTCATCGACGCCGGCAACAAGGTCGTGCCCCTGCATCAGCATCGCTAATGCTCGATCCAAAAGGCGCATCAGCATCGCTGATGCTCGATCCAAAAGGCGCATCAGCATCGCTGATGCAGCGAAAAAATATCAGCGCCGCTGATGGTTCTTCTTGAAAACAAATCACTGGATGGTCTCGCCTGGGCGCGTTAGAGCCGTGCTGAAATGAGCTTCAGGCGACGCGCGAGGTATGTGCGATGATCCTCTACGACATGGCCGACAGCGGCAATTGTTATAAGCCGCGGCTGTTGATGGCCAAGCTCGGCATTCCTTTCACCCGGGTCGAGGTGAGCTCGCATACCGGCGAGACGCGCAAACCAGATTACGTCGCCAAGAATCCGAACGCGATGGTGCCGATGCTCGAGCTCGACGACGGCAGGCGTATCGCCGAGAGCAACGCCATCCTGCTCTATCTTGCCGAAGGCACGCGCTTCCTGCCCGCCGACAAATATGAACGCGCGCTGGCTTACCAATGGCTGTTCTTCGAGCAATACAGCCACGAGCCCTATATCGCGGTGCGCAAGGCGCTTTTGACTTTTCCGGAACGGGCGAAGGACGCCACGCCTGAACGATTGGCGCAGACGCTGGAGCGAGGCAACAAGGCGCTCGGCGTGATGAACCAGCATCTGGAGCGGAACGAATTTTTCGCCGGCAACGCCTATAGCATCGCCGACATCGCCTTATACGCTTATACCCACACCGCCGGGATGGGCGGCTTCCAGCTCGACGCCTATCCGGCGGTCGCCGCCTGGCTGAAGCGCGTCGAGGCGGATAAGGGGCATGTGCCGATCGAGTGGGTGCCTTAAGACAGCGCCGGCGATCGGCGAAAGGCTGGGGGACAGCTTCGTTCTCCCCGTGAACGGGGGAGAAGGAGGCAACTCGCCAAAATCCAGACAACAAAAAAGGCGGGCAATGCCCGCCTTCCTCTGCCGGTAGCCTGATCGGGAGCGTCTGGTCCGGGCCGGCAGCTATCTGCTGTTCCAGCTTGTCGGGTCTTTTCGCTCCGGCGCGCTTCTCGCGCGACCGTCAGTACATCCGTGACTTGCCGCGCGCCCCGAACCTTCGCCCGGTGCGCGCCTTACTTAGTCGCATTTTGCGCCGCTGGCCGTAAAGCCTGCCGCAAAATGCTTAAGCCAAATCAGGCTGCCTTGCTAAGAGAGCCAGCAGCGGACTTGCCGGTGCGGCGGTCCTGCTCGATCTCGAAGTTGATTTTCTGGCCTTCAGCCAGGCTCGTCATGCCAGCGCGCTCGACAGCGGAGATGTGGACGAAAACGTCCGCGCCGCCATTGTCAGGCTGGATGAAGCCGTAGCCCTTGGTGGCGTTGAACCACTTGACCGTACCAGTTGCCATATAGAATGCCCTTCACATTTGCTTTTGTTTGACCGGACCAACGTCCGGCCGGCGGTATCGAAATTTTGGAGATAGACGTCAGCAAACGCGAAGATCGCGGCCCGATCGATCGGCCAAATTCAATGCTGCGGATATAGGATAGTTTGAGCAAGAAAACAAGACGGGTTGCCTGGACGCTGCCCCGCATCCCGGATCGAGCGGAATACAAGCATGGAAGTTTTGACAGCGGTGCCGCGTTGTGGAGGGATGGGATGCTTGCCCTTCCGAGGAGAGAAGCCATGAAAGCCATTCTGCTTGCCGCCTGCTTCCTGCTGCTGGCCGCGGAAGCGCAGGCGGTGACGCGCTACGATCCGACGCGCATGAGCTGCGACCGGGTGCAGGCGACGATCGCCAGACAGGGCGCCGTCATCCTGCGCTACCAGTCGACGCGCGTGCCGGGGCTGCCGCTCTACGATCGCTATGTGCGCGACGAGCGTTTCTGCAACGCGGGCGAAGTGAGGGCGCGCGCCTACGTGCCGAGCGCCGACACCAGGTCCTGCATGGTCTATGTCTGCAAGCGCCCGGATTTCGAGCGGCGCTTCCGCCGCCGGTTCCTGCAAGATTAAAGGGCGTGAAAGGGCTCCGCCTCAGAACCCGAACGAGGCCTGCGCGGCCGGCGGCGGGCCGACGCGAACGCCTTCCATGGCCAGCATCTTTTCCTTGGTGGCCGAGCCGCCCGGGGCGGAGAAGCCGCCGATCTTGCCGCCCGCTGCCAGGATGCGATGGCAGGGAATGACAAGCGGCACCGGATTGGCGCCAAGCGCCGCACCCGTCTCGCGGGCAAGCCCGGCATGGCCGGCGCGTTTGGCCAGTTCGCCATAGGTGGTGGTCTCGCCGAAGCCGAGCCTGCGCGCGGCATCGTAGATAGCGAGGCGAAAGTCATCGACGCCGTCAAGGTCGACCGGCACGCCGGAGAAGTCGACGTCCTCGCCAGCGGCGTAGGCCTTGATCGAGGCGATCAGCTCGACCACCCATTGCGGCTGGTCTGTCGAGGCTGAGACGCCGGGGTGGCGAAGCAGCCGGCGCTCGACCGCTTCGCGGCTGCGCTCCGGCAGGCAAAGCCGGATCAGGCCCTTCTCGCTCCAGGCAATGCCCATGAAGCCGATCACTGTTTCTAACACTGCGTGGCCGGCCGTGATCTGGGATGTGGGTTTCATGGCGTATTCCTTCGGCAAAACAGCGAAAAACGAGTACATATCCAGAACAATATGGCACTTCGGCCCTGTTGTCGCCACCCGAAAACCGCCGGGTGGCCCCGATTGCCGGGTGTGAATCGCTGGTGTAAGGACTCCTTAACAACCGACAAACCGGACCCGCACGGCTTGCCAGCTAAAATCATATTCACCGCGCTCAGCGTGCTCGTAGCCGCTGCTGGTCTCAGCGGCTGTACCTCGACCTCGCAGATGAAGGCCGCGCCCGCGCTTGCGGAAGCCTCGACGCCGGCCGTCGCGGATGATACGCCGACGCTCGCGCTGCCCGAAACGGTGGCCGTGCTGCCGGAGCCTTCTGGCCTCGCGCAGGTGCAGACTGCCGCGCTGGCTGGCGATGCCGTCGCCATGGCGACCACGCCAGGGGCGCCCGCGACGCAAAGCGCATTGGCGATGCAAGGCGCGCCCGCGACGCAAGGCGCGCCTGCGACGCAAAGCGCGCTGTTGCCGCCGCCTGTCCAACCTGGCGCGCCCGCCGCGGCGTTGGCTCAGCCTGCGGCTTTCGCGGGAGCGACGCCGATGGCCGGCCAGTTTCCGCCGCCGCCGGTGCTGACGGCCGGCGGCTCGCCGACCGGCCCTGGATCCATCAAGCAAGCGGCGTCGATCAGCCGCGCGGCGGTCTATACGACCGCGGGCATGGCCATGCCGGTCACCGGCCAATCGGCGAAAGTCGCCCCGATGCCGGGGGTCCAACAGGTTGCTTATGTGGCGCCGGACAACCCGGCGCTGCTGGCGGCACCCGGCCAGCCCGAGCAGCACGCCAGCGGCCCGCGCGGCGAGATCGAGCGGCTGATCGAGAAATATTCGGCGATCTATGAAGTGCCGGTCGAGCTCGTGCGCCATGTCGTGAACCGCGAGAGCACCTTCAACCCGAAAGCCTACAATCATGGCCATTGGGGGCTGATGCAGATCAAGCACGCGACGGCGCGCGGCATGGGCTATGACGGGCCGGCGGCCGGCCTGTTCGACGCCGAGACCAACCTCAAATACGCGGTGAAATATCTGCGCGGCGCCTGGCTGGTTTCGGGCGGCAACGCTAAGCGGGCCGATACGCTCTACCAGACCGGTTACTACTACGACGCCAAGCGCAAGGGCCTGCTCGAGGCGACGGGGCTTGGCTCCGACCGCAAGCGGCACCGCCTGCCACCCGACGCCTGAGCGGACGGTCCCGCGCGGCGTTTCGAGACAGCGCCATGCATGAAAACACAATTCCCCGTCCGCCGGCTGCCAACGACATCCGCCTGCGCAAGCTGCTCGACGACACGCTCACCGCGCCGCACTGGCCGCAGGGTTTCGTCATGCGCGCGTTCGAGCACCGGGACGCGCCAGCCTTGCACGCGCTGCTGGAAGAGGTGTTCGATGACGGCGCCGACGGGCCGTTCGACGAGTGGTGGCCGCGCATTGCCGGCGATGCGGAGTTCAATCCCGCTCTCTGTTTCCTGGCGATCGACGGCAAGGGGCTGCTGGCGGGCGCGGCGCTCTGCTGGACATCCGGTTTCGTCAAGGATCTCGCCGTCCATCCGGAATCGAGACGGCAGGGCCTCGGCGAGGCGCTGATGCGGCAGGTGTTCCTGACCTTTCGCGAGCGCGGGGCGACCCATGTCGATCTCAAGACTAATATTGTGAAGAACACCGCGGCCTTCAGGCTCTACGAGCGGCTCGGCATGATCCCGGTCGACTGGGAAGGCTGACACCCAAAGCGCGGCGGGCCGGATCGGAGGCTCCCGGCGCGGCGTTGCAATCGCCTGCGCCCGGACATTGTGAACTCCTTCACATAGGCTGACGTTAGGGCATGCTAATTCGTCGTCGTGCCGGGCGGCCGATCGGCGGATCGACGCGGGCAAGGCGTCGGAGGAGGCTGTGCCGGCATGCGTCAGCCACTCCCAGGCGGGCTCCGGGGCGGGGGTTTCGGAGCCCGTCCGCTTTGCGTGAAGCGAGGCGGACGGAACGGGCCGCCGACGCGGCGAGCCACCGAGATCGGCTTCACCGACCTGCTGGCCCGGTCGACCACGCACAACGCGGGAACCCTAAGCGGCGTCGCGCATTCAACGCAGGGGCCTTGATGAGCCGCGACCTATGCGTCGCCGGTCGCGCAGGGAGGTCCGCAATCCCGTGAAGTTCGTTTCAGCATTCCTGGCCGCCGGCATCCTGCTCGGCGCTGTTCAAGCGCGAGCCGTGGAACTGTCGATCGTGTCGGGCGATACCGGCAACGGCATCAAGGTGCTGCGCGAGATACTCGATCGTTACGAGAAGAAGAGCGGCAACAAGGTCGATATCGTCGTCATTCCGCCTTCGACCACCGACCAGTTCGGCCAGTACCGGCTCTGGCTCGCCGCCGGCAGCAGCGATATCGACATCTATCAGACCGACGTGATCTGGGCGCCGCAGCTTGCCAGCCAGCTGGTCGACCTGACCAAGGCGACAAGGGATGTGGTGGGAGAGCATTTCCCGTCGATCATTCAATCGCAGACGGTCAACGGCAGGCTGGTCGCGCTGCCGATCTTCACCGACGCGCCGGCGCTCTATTACCGCAAGGATCTGCTCGACAAATATGGCGCCAAGGTGCCGGCCACCTGGAAGGAACTGGCCGATACCGCGAAGCTCGTGATGAACAAGGAGCGACAGGCCGGCAACAAGGACATCTGGGGCTTCGTCTTCCAGGGCAACGCCTATGAGGGTCTGACCTGCAATGCGCTCGAATGGGTGATGTCGAATGGCGGCGGTCGGATCATCGAACCGGACGGTGAAATCTCCATCGACAATCCAAAGGCGGCCGCGGCGCTCGACATGGTCAAGGGCTGGATCGGCACGATAGCGCCGCCGGGCGTGCTCGCCTATCAGGAGGAAGAAACGCGCGGCGTCTGGCAGACCGGCAATGCCGTCTTCATGCGCAACTGGCCATACGCCTATGCGCTGGGCAACAGCGAGAATTCGCCGATCAAGGGCAAGTTCGACGTGGCGCCGCTGCCGGCCGGCGAAGGCGGGCGGCCGGTCGCCACGCTGGGCGGCTGGAACCTTGCGGTGTCCAGATATTCGAAACATCCAGACGAGGCGATCGAGCTGGTAAAGTTCATCGCGTCGCGCGAGATGCAGAAATACCGGACGCTGAGAACGTCCAACCTGCCGACCATCCCGGCGCTCTATGACGACCCCGACATCGCCCGGCAGCAGCCGATCGTGCCGCGCTGGAAAGAGATTTTTCTCAACGCGCAGCCAAGGCCGTCGGCAACCGCCAGGATCAAGTACAACGAGGCATCCAGCCAGTTCTGGACTGCCGTGCACGACACGATCTCCGGCCAGGGCGCCGCCGCCGAGAATCTGGCCGATCTCGGCGCGAGGCTGACCAGGCTGAAAGGCAAGGGCTGGTGAGCGCGGCAAGGCGATCGCCGCTGATGCGCCGGCGCGTGCGCACGGCCTGGCTGTTCCTTGCGCCGATGCTTCTCGTGCTCGCCGCCGTCGCTGGCTGGCCGTTCCTGCGCACGGTCTATTACGGTTTCACCGATGCTTCGCTGGCGGACATCGACGCGCGGCAATGGGTGGGCTTCGACAATTACTTTTCGGTGCTGCGCCTGCCGAGCGGCCGCCTGCTCTATGACGGGTTGCTCGTCGATCCGGTCTGGTGGCGCGCGGTGTGGAACACGGTGCGCTTTGCCGTGGTTTCGGTGGCCTGCGAGACGGTGCTGGGCATGATCGTGGCGCTTGCGCTCAACACCGAATTCCCGGGACGCGGCATCGTGCGGGCCGCCATCCTCATTCCCTGGGCGATCCCGACCATCGTCTCGGCCAAGATGTGGCAGTGGATGCTCAACGACCAGTTCGGCATCATCAATGTCGCGCTTCTCAATCTCGGCCTGATCGACGCCAAGATCGCCTGGACCGCCAATGCCGACACCGCGATGATCGCCGTGCTGATCGTCGACATCTGGAAGACGACGCCGTTCATGGCGCTGCTGATCCTGGCGGCCCTGCAGATGCTGCCGCGCGAGATCCTCGAGGTGGCGAAGCTCGACGGCGCGAACCCGTGGCAGATCTTCTGGCGGGTGACCTTGCCGCTGATCCGGCCGGCGGTGATGGTGGCGGTGATCTTCCGCGCGCTCGACGCGCTGCGCATCTTCGACCTGATCTATGTGCTGACGCCCAACAATGCGCAGACCAAGTCGATGTCGATCTTCGCGCGCGAGAACCTGTTCGAGTTCGACAAGTTCGCCTATGGCTCGGCCGCCTCGACGCTGCTTTTCCTGATCATCGGCCTGCTCACCATCGCCTATATCCGCATCGGCCGGCTGAGTTTCGAGGGAGGGCGCTGACATGAAGATGCTGAAGCGCGCCGGCTTCTACCTGCTGCTCCTGGCGATCGTTTTCGTCGCGGTGTTTCCGTTCTACTACGCCATCGTCACCAGCCTGAAATCGGGAACAGAACTGTTCCAGGCGGGCCTCTGGCCGCAATCGTTCAGCCTTGCCAATTACCGCAACGTGCTGACCGAAGGTCCCTTCCTGCGCAATCTCGTCAATTCGCTGATCGTCTCCGGCGCGGTCGTCGCGGTCTCGCTGCTGCTCGGCGTCACCGCGGCCTATGCGCTGGCGCGCATTCGTTTCCGCGGGCGCTCGGCGCTGATGCTGGCCATCCTGTCGGTGTCGATGTTTCCGCAGGTCGCGGCACTTGCCGGGCTGTTCGAGATCATCCGGGCGCTGCATCTTTACAATTCGCTCTTGGCGCTGATCCTATCCTACATGATCTTCACGCTGCCGTTCACCGTCTGGGTGCTCACCACTTTCGTGCGCGACCTGCCGGTCGAGATCGAGGAGGCGGCGATCATCGACGGCGCCGGGCCGTGGACCATTCTCACGCGCATCTTCCTGCCGTTGATGTGGCCGGCGCTCGCCACTACCGGGCTGCTTGCCTTCATCAGCGCCTGGAACGAGTTCCTGTTCGCGCTCACCTTCACCTCCACCAACACGCAGCGCACCGTGCCGGTGGCGATCGCGCTGCTCTCCGGCAATTCGCAGTTCGAGATTCCGTGGGGCAACATCATGGCCGCCTCGGTGATCGTCACCGTGCCGCTGGTGGTGCTGGTGCTCGTCTTCCAGCGCAGGATTGTCTCGGGTCTCACGGCTGGCGGCGTCAAAGGCTAGATGCGACGCGAGAAAGTGACCGGAAAGCGTGTGCCGAAATGTCGGATCAGGTCGCGGCGAGCCGTCCTTGGATCGTATAGCAACCCGCGCCGGGACGCCGGCGCCAGGAGACGATCATGATCACCTTTCCCAATGAATCCGCCAAATATCGCACCGCGCGCGAAAAATTGCTGCGCAAGGAAATCGAGCTGCGCCGCGCCATGGAAGCGGTGGCGGAGGCAAGGCGCGCTTTGCCGCCGGGCGGTTTGGTGCCGCAGGACTATGTGTTCGACGCCCTGGACGGCGAAGGCAGGCCGGCGAAAGTCAAGCTGTCGGACCTGTTCGCGCCGAGCAAGGATACGCTGATCCTCTATCAGATGATGTTCCCGCGCCATCCGCAGGAGACGCGCGAGGTGGCGAAAGGCGGCGAGACGGCGAAGCTTGCCCGGCAGGACCAGCCATGCCCGTCTTGCACGGCGCTGCTCGACCAGTTCGACGGCGCGATCGGCCATCTCGAAGCGGCGGGCTTCAACTTTGCCGTGGTGGCGAAGACCGCGCTCGACAATCTGGTAGCGCTCGGCCGCGACCGCGGCTGGAAAAACATGCGGCTCGTCTCGTCGGCCGGCAACGCTTTCAAGCGCGACTACAACTCCGAAACGGCCGAGGGGGCGCAGATACCGCTGCTTTCGGTGTTCCACCGCGATGGTGACGGCATCCGGCATTTCTGGTCGTCGGAGCTAGACTTCGCGCCATCAGACCCGGGACAGGACCCGCGCGGCATCGGCACCTGCGAGATCCTGTGGAACCTGATGGATTTCACGCCCGAAGGCCGGCCGAACTGGCATGAGCAGCTGCAATATGCCGGGTACGCCCCCGGCGCGCACTGCCATTGATGGCGACGCGGGCCCCCGGCCCGTGCGCTTCCTTTCGAGGCAACCTCTTAGGCAACCCTGGGGCCGGTGCCGCGTTGGGGAAGGCGGAGGGGCTGTTTCGGATCGGAGATCGAGATGAAAACGCTGCTGCCCCTGGTCGCCGTCGCGCTTCTTGCCGGCGTGCCCGCCGCGTTCGCCCAGTCGGACAACTCAGACGCCGTGGGACCGATGGTGGCCGAGAACAAGGTCGACACCCAAACCTTCGTCACGACGGTGCCCAATGCCAACGAATTCGAGATCCAGTCGAGCAAGCTGGCGCAAGAGAAGTCGGGCTCGGCCGACGTCAAGGCTTTCGCCGCGCAGATGATCAAGGATCACAGCAAGGCGGCCGAGGATTTCAAGACGGCGCTGAGCCAGGGCCAGACCACCGCGTCGATCAAGCCCGCCGGCCCCGCCCTGCAGCCTAAGGAGCAGCAGCTGCTCGACGACTTGAAGGCTGCGAGCGGCAAGGAATTCGATGCCAAATACATCAAGATGCAGGCCGACGCGCATAAGGATGCGGTGGCGCTGTTTTCCACCTATGCCAATTCCGGCGACGACCCGGCGATGAAGGAATTCGCCAAGAAGACGCTGCCGGCGCTCAAGATGCACGAGAAGCATGTGAAGGAACTGGCGGTGGCGCATCAGTGAGGGGGCGCACTTGCCTTCTCCCCCTGTGGGAGAAGGTGGCCGCGAAGCGGCCGGATGAGGGGTGCTCCAGGGAATGCCGACGTCTCACTCCGCTGGAACACCCCTCATCCGTCTCGGCGCTGCGCGCCGATCCACCTTCCCCCACAAGGGGGGAAGGGAAACCGCTGGCGTTCCCCCGCTGCCCCGATAAGCTCCCGCCAAAACAAAGGGAGGACCGCCATGGATAAGGAAGTCATCGAAGTGCCCGTGATGTCGGCGAAAGTGCGCTCGCTTGGCCTGCCGTGCTCGACGGCGGTGCGGGCCAACGGCTTCGTGTTCATCTCGGCGACGCCGCCGGTCGACATGGTGACGGGCGAGATGGTGCGCGGCGACATCGAAACGCAGACCGAGGCGTCGCTGAAGGCGCTGAAACATTGCCTGGAAGCGGCCGGCAGCTCGCTGGACAAGGTGGTGATGGTGCGCATCTACGCCGTCAATTCCGGCTTCTACAACGCCATCAACCGCGTCTACGCAAAGTATTTTTCGACCAACCCGCCGGCGCGGAGTTTCGTGCCGGTGGCTTCGTGGCCGATGGAGTTTGATATTGAGATTGAGTGTGTGGCGGTGGCGTGAGCGTTTCCCCCCTGTGGGAGAAATGCTAGGCGACGGATGATAGGTCCTTCAGAGACGCCATATCATTTATTTCCCACTGTGCCATGTCCTGCCAACGTGTCTCACCGCCAAATGGTGCTTCCTTCGATCGCTCCCGCGTTCACCGACCGAAGCTGAGGATAGAGGCTTCGCAGGGTCAAATTCCGTCGTCATTTATGCTTGGGCGGCTTATTGCCGTTCTATGTGCTGAAGCCATTCTGATCGTCGAGATCGACGGCAGCCATTATGCGACCTCGAATTGATCGCCGCTGGATGCCGATCACAAGCGGCGTGGTGCTCGCGTGTTGTGCTTCTGGCTTATGCTCCGAGACCGTCTCCGAACGATCAAATGTTATGGACTCCAGATTGCGCCGCCCTGCTGTTCAATTAAATAGCAAGTTTCAAAAAAAATCATCAATTTTGACACTGTGTATGTTGACTTTGACACGAAGGTCAGTCATTAAGATTGGCGACAGGAGGCTGCAAATGGATGTGAAACCCAGATCGCGCGAGGCCTTGCTAGAGTTTTTGGATTACCTAGCGAGAAAGGGCTTGCTCAATAAGACCACTGCCAACGCCAGAAAGGCTGCGGCAGGAAAAGTCCTTGCGTTGCTTGATGAAACCGAAGCTGCCGATTTAACCAACGTTGATCTCGATCATTTGATGCATAGATTCTCGAATATCGCCGGCAGCGATTATACGCCCGGGAGCCTCAATACTTACAAAAGCCGGATTAAAACGTCGGTCGAAGATTTTTTA
This sequence comes from Mesorhizobium sp. CA5, assembly GCF_020165105.1. Classification (NCBI taxonomy): domain Bacteria; kingdom Pseudomonadati; phylum Pseudomonadota; class Alphaproteobacteria; order Hyphomicrobiales; family Phyllobacteriaceae; genus Mesorhizobium; species Mesorhizobium sp. CA5. The sequence continues at coordinate 160,553 of NZ_JAIUHJ010000008.1, forward strand.
AATTATCAGGATAACCCTATGACGTTCAAGGTCGGAGGGGTGGCTGGCGCCCGAAAGACAGGGGAGCGCCAAAGGGCCGGGCAAGGATCCGGGGAGCGGCCGGCTGCTCGATCGGTCGTCCCCGCTGTGATAGCTCCGCCGGCCAGCGTATCGGTGCTTCCAATACCGATCCGGCAGAACTTGACAATTCAAATCCAAGGATTGCCGTTTGATTTGACAAGTGCTGAGGCGAATAAGATTGCAAATGTCGTGCGAGCCATGGCAATATCTGATTGATTCTCCCGTCCAAACGGAGAATCTTGCTCGGCTTTGCCGAGGTACCTGGGGCCGCTGGTAGTAGGGTCCATACCTAAGACCAGCGGCCTCCACCTATCTGAAACTTTTCCAGACCTTCAAATAGATAGCCGATTTGCACGCCCCAAGCAAATTTGACCGGCTACGGGAGCAATGTCTACGGCGCGCCTACCAAGCTGGAACACTCATCATCCGACTCGGCGCCGGAAGAGAACGGCTATCCGCTCAACCAAAATACTCCTGCAGCGGCCGAACCTCCAGGTTCCCCGCCCTTAACGCAGCAATCGCTTCCGCCACCGCCGCCGCACCCGACAGCGTCGTGTAATACGGCACCTTCTGCATCAGCGTTGCCCTGCGCAGCGACTTCGAGTCCGACACCGCCTTCTGGCCGTCCGTGGTGTTGAAGACGATCTGGACCTGGCGGTTGCGGATGGCGTCCTCGATGTGGGGGCGGCCTTCGAGCACCTTGTTGATCTTTTCGGCCGTCACGCCGTTCTCGGCGAGGAAGCGGGCGGTGCCGGAGGTGGCGAGCACTTTAAAACCCTGGCCGGCGAGGCGTTTTACCGCCGGCAGGATGCCTTTCTTGTCTTCGTCGCGCACCGAGACGAAGAGCGTGCCGGAGCGGGGGAGATCGACACCGGCTCCGAGCTGGCTCTTGGCGAAGGCCAGCGCGAAATCGCGATCGAGGCCCATCACCTCGCCGGTCGAGCGCATCTCCGGGCCGAGCAATATGTCGACGCCGGGGAAACGGGCGAAGGGAAAGACGGCTTCCTTGACCGCGATGTGGCCCGGATTGCGCGCGTCGGGCATGGCGCCGTAATGGGCGAAGGCGTTTTCAAGCGTCTCGCCGGCCATGATGCGGGCGGCGATCTTGGCGATCGGACGCCCGATGGTCTTGGCGACGAAGGGCACGGTGCGCGAGGCGCGGGGGTTGACCTCCAGCACATAGACCGTGCCGTCCTTGATCGCATACTGCACATTCATCAGGCCGCCGACATTGAGCGCGCGGGCCAGGGCCGCCGTCTGGCGCTCCAGCTCGTCGACGAGGTCGGAGGGCAGCGAGTGAACGGGGAGCGAGCAGGCGCTATCGCCCGAATGGATACCGGCTTCCTCGATATGCTCCAGAATGCCGGAGACGAAAGTATCCTTGCCGTCGCACAGGCAATCGACATCGACCTCGATGGCGCCGGAGAGATAGGTGTCGAACAGCAGCGGGTTCTTGCCGAGCAGCGTGTTGATCTGGCCGGTCTTGTCGTTGGGGTATTTCTGCTTGATGTCTTCCGGCACCAGGCCGGGCACGGTGTCGAGCAGATAGGTCTGCAGCATGCCCTCGTCATGGATGATCTGCATGGCGCGGCCGCCGAGCACATAGGACGGGCGCACCACCAGCGGGAAGCCGAGCTCGCCGGCGACGAGGCGGGCCTGCTCGACCGAGTAGGCAATGCCGTTCTTCGGCTGGCTGAGGTTGAGCTTGTGCAAGAGCTTCTGGAAACGGTCGCGGTCCTCCGCTAGGTCGATCATGTCGGGCGACGTGCCGAGGATCGGGATGCCGGCCTTCTCCAGCGCGTCGGCCAGCTTCAGCGGCGTCTGGCCGCCGAACTGGACGATGACGCCGACCAGCTCGCCGGAGGCCTGCTCGGCGCGCAGGATCTCCAGCACGTCCTCCGCCGTCAGCGGATCGAAATAGAGCCGGTCGGAGGTGTCGTAGTCGGTCGAGACCGTCTCCGGGTTGCAGTTGATCATGATCGCTTCATAGCCGGCGTCGCGCAATGCGAAGGCGGCGTGGCAGCAGCAATAGTCGAACTCGATGCCCTGGCCGATGCGGTTCGGGCCGCCGCCGAGGATGACGACCTTCTTGCGCGACGACACGCGCGCCTCGTTGGCGGGCTCGCCGACGAAGGGCACTTCATAGGTCGAGTACATATAGGCGGTCGGCGAGGCGAATTCGGCCGCGCAGGTGTCGATGCGCTTGTAGACTGGATGAACGTCGAGCTTTTGCCTTGCCTTCTGAATCGCTTCCGCGTCGGTCTTCGTCAGCGAGGCGAGGCGGGCGTCGGAAAAGCCCATCGCCTTCAGCATGCGCAGATTGACGGCATCCTGCGGCAGGCCGTGCTCGCGGACGCGTTCCTCCATGGCGATGATGCCGGCGATCTGCTCGAGGAACCACGGGTCGATCTTGCACATGGCGTGCACGTCTTCCAGCGAGGTGCCCATGCGGATCGCCTGCGCCACCATGCGCAGCCGGTCCGGCGTCGGCGTGCCGAGCGCGGCGCGGATCGCGTTGCGGTCGTCGGTGTGGCTGGCGGCGGTGCTCCCGTGGCCAAGGCCCGGAATCTCGATCTCATCCAGGCCGGTCAGGCCGGTTTCCAGTCCACGCAAAGCCTTCTGCAGCGATTCCTGAAAAGTGCGGCCGATGGCCATCACTTCGCCCACCGACTTCATGGCAGTGGTCAGCACCGGCTCGGCGCCCGGGAATTTCTCGAAGGCGAAGCGCGGTATCTTCGTCACCACGTAATCGATGGTCGGCTCGAACGAAGCCGGCGTCGCGCCGCCGGTAATGTCGTTCTCCAGCTCGTCCAGCGTGTAGCCGACCGCAAGCTTGGCCGCGACCTTGGCGATCGGGAAGCCGGTGGCCTTGGAGGCAAGGGCCGAGGAGCGCGAGACGCGCGGGTTCATCTCGATGACCACGAGGCGCCCGTCGGCCGGGTTGACGGCGAACTGCACGTTGGAGCCGCCGGTCTCGACTCCGATCTCGCGCAGCACCGCAATCGAGGCGTTGCGCATCATCTGGTATTCCTTGTCGGTCAAGGTCAGCGCCGGCGCGACGGTGATGCTGTCGCCGGTGTGCACGCCCATCGGATCGAGGTTCTCGATCGAGCAGATGATGATGCAATTGTCCGCCTTGTCGCGGACGACCTCCATCTCGTACTCCTTCCAGCCGAGCACGCTCTCCTCGATCAGCACCTCGGTGGTGGGCGAGGCGTCGAGGCCGGACTGGACGATGTCGTAGAATTCGGCGCGGTTGTAGGCGATGCCGCCGCCGGTGCCGCCCATGGTGAAGGAGGGGCGGATGATGGCCGGCAGGCCGACATGGTCGAGCGCCTGGGCGGCGATCGCCATGGCATGGCTGATATAGCGCTGCTTGCGGTCGCCTTCGCCGAGGTTCCAGCGGGTTTCCAGCGCGTCGAGGGCGGCGTCGAGGTTTTCGGGATGTTCCGCCTTCAGCGCGGCGCGCTCGGCCTCATGCGTCTTGCGGTCGGCGTTCTTGACGTCGGTGGCGTTGGCCAGCATCGACTTCGGCGTCTCCAGCCCGATCTTGCTCATCGCCTCGCGGAACAGCGCGCGGTCCTCGGCCTTGTCGATGGCTGCCGCGTCGGCGCCGATCATCTCCACCTGATAGCGCTCGAGCACGCCCATGCGACGCAGCGACAGCGCGGTGTTGAGCGCGGTCTGGCCGCCCATGGTCGGCAGCAGCGCGTCCGGCCGCTCCTTGGCGATGATCTTGGCCACCACTTCGGGCGTGATCGGCTCGATATAGGTGGCGTCGGCCAGCTCCGGATCGGTCATGATGGTGGCCGGATTGGAGTTGACCAGGATGACGCGGAAGCCCTCTTCCTTCAGCGCCTTGCAGGCCTGGGTGCCGGAATAGTCGAACTCGCAAGCCTGGCCGATGACGATGGGGCCGGCCCCGATGATCAGGATCGACTTGATGTCGGTGCGTCTTGGCATGTCTACGGGTTCCGTTCGGCGAGCAGCTTGCACGAAAAACCGGGCGGGAAGGACCCGGCCGGTTGTGCTTGCGATTCTGGTATCAGGCTAGGAGGGCCTTATAGGGAAGAGTTTTGGCGGATGTAACCCCGAAAATGAGGGGAGTAGGGGAGTAGGGGAGTAGGGGAGTAGGGAGTAGGGAGTAGGCAGTAGGCAGTAGGCAGTAGGCAGTAGGCAGTAGGCAGTAGGCAGTAGGGGAGTATTCCCAACCGTGTTCTCCGTGTTGCGAACCTACTCCCCTACTCCCCTACTCCCCTAGTGCCCTACTGCCACCTGATCCGTGATCTCGAAGCGCTCGGAAACGCCGATGCGGATCATGTTGAGGCTGCCTTCGCGGGTGAAGCGGAATTCGTCGGAGGAGTCGGAGCCGGCGGGCTTGCCGTCGTGGAAATTGATGAGGCGCGTGCCGCCGTCCGGCCAGGTCACGGTCGCGACGCTGTCGCCGCCCTCATGCGCGACACTGATTTCGCAGCGGGTCATCGGCTGGCCGACATGGCGGGCGCAGGGGATGCCGGCGTCCGGGGTGTCGGACCCGGCGCTGGCCGAGGCCGCGAAGGCGAGAGCATACGCGTCCTGCATCGCGGTCCTGCCGATCTCGGCCGCAGATGGCGGCTCGGCCGGCTCCCCGCCGCCCAGGCGCGCCGCTATATCAGGCTGCGGCTCCTCGGAAGGTTGAGGCGCAATTGCCGCGGCCGCCGGCGCGGCGGCATCTTCAGGTGCCGGCGCAGGGTTGTTGGGGCTGAGATAGCGGGCGGGCGCCCAACCGACGATATGCGCGTCCTGCGTATCCTCGACCTTGCACCAGGGATAGCCGTTGACGACGTTGCAGCCGAAATTCTTGACTGCCGTGCCGTTTGGCAGCCGCGCCGCCACCTTTCCACTCGGCGAAGCGGTGACGCGGATGTTGAGGAGATCGTCGGGCGCCAGGCCGCCGATGATCGAAACGATCGGTCCCGGCGCATCCTGGGCCATGGCCGGCAGGGCCGCCGCCAGCAATGGAGCGACGAAGAGCAGCGTGGATGGGAGCCTAACCCTGCGCTTCATGCATAGGCTCCGCTCGATCGGGATATGAACTCCGCTCAATCCTCATAAATCCGGTCCGCAGCGCGTGTGCCCATTCTGGCCGTCCCGCCTGTTCGGCCTGCTTTGCGGCGGCTTCATGGTCGTAGTCCACCGCGATCGCCTCGAAGCGGTCGGCGCGGCCGGGCACGTCCAGCTCGACGATGCCGTAGCGGGCATGCGGCGAGCCTTGCTCGGAGACATGCGCCGGCGGCGTGTCATCGTCATAGGCGGGGCAGCCGACGCTGCCGGGGTTGAAGATGACCGGACCGTCGGGGATGCGGATCAGCTCGTTGCGATGGCTGTGGCCGCACAGCACGAGGCGGCAGGCCGGATCGAGCGGCTTCAGCCGGCGCCTGATCGCGGCGAGCGGCGCGCGCACCAACTGGCCGTCGACAATGGCGTCGGCGAGGTATTTTTCGTCATGGTCCGGCCGGGCGTGGAAGGCTATGACGCCGGGCACGATCTCCAATATGAGCGGCAGGGCGAGCAACGCCGCGCGCTGCGGCGCAGTCAACCGCTCCTGGGCGTAGCGGTCGGACGGCCACATGGCTTCATCGGCCACGTCCTGGGCGACTCGGCGGTCGTGATTGCCGCGCACCGTCGGCAGATTGAGCGCCTGCAGCCGTTCCATCGTCTGGCGCGGCCAGAGCGGGCCAGACACGCAGTCGCCGAGATTGACGATGATGTCGGCGCCGCCTCGCTGGTTCAGATCGTCGAGCACAGCGTCCAAGGCGAGCACGTTGCCGTGGATGTCGGCCACTACGGCGATGCGCATGAGAGCTCCATGACAGGCAATTTCGTCAGCGCCGCAATCAGGCCTCGAGTTCCATCTCGGAGGTGCCGACCGCCGGCAGATCCTTGTCGCCGTCAGCCGCGGCGATCACGCTGTCGAGCAGGCCGGGAAAGCGCTTGTCGAGGTCGTCGCGGCGCAGCGTTATAAGCCGGCTGGTGCCTGCCGCCTCGCTGCGGGTGACGCCTGCCTCGCGCAGCTTGGCGAGGTGGTAGCTGAGATTGGTCTTGGAGGCGAGGTCGAGGAACTTGCTGCAGTTCATCGGCACGCCTTCCTTGCGAGCCAGATAGCGGACAATGGCAAGCCGGGTCGGGTCGCCGAGCACGGCGAGCACGATCGGCAGGCTGATCTGGTCGGCGGTTGGATGGGGCAGGCTCATGGCCCAGAATTAAGCACAAACGGCACGAACTTCAACGCGGCTTCCTTTTCTGCCGACAGACATAGCCTCTTCCTTTCGGCCCTTCCTGACACAGGGCTGTCAGCAGGGTTCAGCTATTTTCTCCCGGCTCGGTTGACATCATGCCCTGTTATGTCCAATTGTTCAATAACTTTTGAACTAAGGACAGTTCCCCATGGACAAGCGGATCTTCTGGCTTGCGCTCGGATCGTTCGCGATCTCGACCGAGGGCTTCGTCATCTCCAGCCTTCTTCCCGACATCGCCACTGACGCCGGCATCTCCGTGCCGCTCGCCGGCTCGCTGATCACCGCCTTCGCGCTCGCCTATGCGTTCGGCGCGCCGGTGCTGGCGACGCTGACCGGGGAATGGGACCGGCGGCGCGTCATCTTGTGGACGCTGGTGTTCTTCGTCCTTGGCAATGTTGCTGCCGCGCTCAGTTCCTCCTTCGAGGTGCTTTTGATCGCCCGCATCGTGATGGCGCTGTCGTCCGGCCTGTTCGCGGCGACCGCGCAAGGCACGGCAGTGGCACTGGTCGACGACCACCACCGGGCGCGCGCCATCGCCGTCGTCGTCGGCGGCACCACTGTGGCGGTTGCCGTCGGCGCGCCGCTCGGCGCGCTGGTCGCGGCCATTGCCGGCTGGCGCGGCACGTTCTTCGCCATTGCCGGGCTCGGCGCGCTGGCCGGTGCGATCCTGTGGTACCGGTTGCCGCGCGGCATCGTCGGCACCAAGCTGCCGCTGAGGGCGCGGCTGGCGGCGGCAGTGCGGCCCGGCGTGATGCCGATCCTGCTGACCACGGTGCTGGCGCTGATCGGAGCCTTCACGGTCTTTGCCTTCATCGCGCCCTTGGCCATAGAAGGCGGCGGGCTCTCTCCGATCGCGCTGCCGGGCATGCTGCTCGCCTTCGGCGTCGGCGCCGTCATCGGCAATATCGCCGGCGGGCAGGCCGCCGACCGCTTCGGCGCCACCCGAACCGTCGCCTGGTCGCTGGCGCTCTCCGCCGCGATGCTCGCCACCTTCTCGGTGATCCCGACCTTCTTGCCGCATCATATCGCCGGGCCGGCGCTGATGGGTATGATGGTGCCGTGGGGCATTGTCGGCTGGGCCTTCCCGCCGGCGCAGGCGAGCCGCATCATCAAGCTGGCGCCCGACGCTGCGCCGATCGTGCTGTCGCTCAACGCCTCGGCGCTCTATCTGGGCGTCGCGCTGGGCGCGGTGGTTGGCGCCGCAGTGCTGCGCTTCGGCGCCCCGGCCGATCTCGGCCTGATCGCCGCGGTGTTCCCGATCGTCGGGCTGGGCGTCGTGCTCGCCGGCCGGATGTTGGCCCGCCCCGTGGCGATGCCGGCCGAGTAACGGTTTCAAAGCCTGATCGGCGGACGCTTCTTCAGAGCGAAGGAGCGACCGTCGGCATTTCCAGATCGAGATCAGCCACCGCGTCCAGCGCCGCGCGCAGCTTTGCCGCGTGCTCCGCGCCAACCTTTTTCTCGAACTGCCGCTGCGCGACGCTCCACAGCTTGAGCGCCTCGTCGAGCTTGGTCTGTCCTCGCGGCGTCAGCCGCACGCGCTTGACGCGGCGGTCGTCCTTGTCGGGGAAGGTCTGGACATAGCCGTCGCGGATCAGCGGCTTCAGCGTATGGCCGAGCGCGGACAGATCCATGATCAGCGCTTCGGCGATGGTGCCCATTGCCGGCTCGTCGCTGATGTGGATCTGAAAGAGCAGCCCGAACTGCGTGCTCTTCAGGCCCGAAGGCGCCAGCGCGTCGTCGTAGAAGCGGCCGAGACTGCGCGCGGCACGGCGCAGCGTGGCGTTGTTGCAGTCGCTGAATCCGGGCTTGTGAGCTTCGGTCATGATCACTCCTCGCCGGCGCGTCGACGCGCCAGCCTGCTGCAGAAATAGTTTTCGCCGCCGCCGTTGACAAGATAGTGGCATATACCTACTTCGCAGAAAGCGGCATATGCCACTAATTCGGATCAGAAGCCCGGCAGATGATCGGATGGTCGGCGCTGGGCCAAGCGAAGCGAACAAAGGAACAGGACAATGAGCACGAAGGACAATAAGGGCACGGCTGTCATCACCGGCGCGTCGTCGGGCATAGGCGCGGTCTATGCAGACCGGCTGGCAGGGCAGGGATACGATCTGGTGCTGGTGGCGCGGCGCGCCGACCGGCTGCGGGAGTTGGCGGACAAGCTGGCCTATGCCTATGGCCGCAAGATCGAGACGATCATCGCCGACCTCGCGGTCGATGCCGATTTGCGCCGCGTCGAGCAGGCGGTGGCGGCGGATGACAGCGTGACGCTGTTGGTCAACAATGCCGGTGTGGGTGGCCTGGAGACGATCGCCGACGCCGATGCCGACGCGGCCGAGCGCATGATCAAGGTCAATGTCGTGGCGCTGACCCGGCTGACCCGCGCGGTGCTGCCCGGCCTGCTTGCGCGCAATCGCGGCGGGATCATCAACATCACCTCGGTCGTTGCCTATGGCATCGCCGTCGGCGGTATCTACAGCGGCACCAAGGCCTATGTCGCCAACTTCACGGAAGCGCTGCAGAAGGAAGTTGCCGGCACCAATGTGAAAGTCCAGTCCGTCGTGCCCGGACCGGTCCGCACCGAGTTGTGGGACGTCTCCGGAATCAGCCTTGACGGGATCAATCCGGACTGGATCATGAGCGCCGACGATCTGGTCGACGCGGCGCTTGCCGGGTTCGCTCAGGGCGAGACCGTCACCGCGCCCGGCCTTGCCGATGCGGCTGGGCTGGCCACCTATCTCGGTGCCCGGAACCAGTTCTTCGGGAGCCTGTTCTCCGGCAAGCCGGCGGCGCGCTACGCGGTCTGAGAACTAGGTTCCTCGCCCCCACGGAGTGGGGGAGAGGTGGCCGCGAAGCGGCCGGAGAGGGGGCTTTCATAGGGCGAGTTCGTCGCCGGATCCTTGGTCAGGGCGGCGCCAGTCCCCTCTCCGTCTCGGCTTCGCCGAGCCACCTCTCCCCCACCTTCGTGGGGGCGAGGAACAGCACTACACCGGCCGCCACATCTGCAGGATCGAGGCGGCCAGCAACAGGCCGAGCACGATATTGAGCGCGCGCCACTGGCGCTCCGTCTTGAGCAGACGGGCAAGCAGGGTTCCCGCCACGCACCACAGCGACAGCGAAAAGGCTGCCGTCAGCCCGAACACGGCACCCAGCAGCAGCGCAAGCTGCAACGGACCATCCGCCAGTGCCGCGAAGGATGCGGCGGCGCCGAGCCCCATCGCCCAGCCTTTCGGATTCATCCACTGGATGCCGGCGCCGCCGAAAAAGCTGTTCGGCCTGGCCATGCTGATGTCGAGGTTGGGAGGCCCGCTGCGGCCGATCTTGATCGCCAGCCAGATCAGATAGAGCGAGCCGGCGATCTTCATGGCAAGCTGCAGGGATGGAATGGCGGCCAGAAGTCCAGCCAGGCCTGCCGCGCCTGCGGCCGCCACGGTAGCCAGCCCCGCGGCGCTGCCGGCCATCAGCGGCACCGAACGGCGAAAGCCGAATTGTGCGCCCGACGCGGTCGACAACGTCGTGGCGATGCCGGGCGTCGAGGTCGAGATCAGCGCGAACAGGACCAGCGGGATGATGGTGTCGGACATGCGGGCCTCCCAATCGAGGAGCAGACATGCTTAGGCGCTTGGCAGCATCAGTAAATGCAATGTTTGGTATGGTTTGCATTAGCGATTATAATACCAGGCATGATCCGCGATCTCGACATGACCCTTATCCGCACCTTCGTCACCACCGCCGACAAGGCCAGCATGACGGCGGCCGCTAATGCGCTTCACCTGACGCAAGGCGCCGTCAGCCAGCAGATCAAGCGGCTGGAGGAGGTGCTCGGCCAGAGCCTGTTCGAGCGCGACCGCCGCGGCCTGAGGCTGACGCGGGTGGGCGAGCGGCTGCTCGACAAAGCCCGCCGCCTGCTGCAGCTCAATGACGAGATCCTTGCCGAGATCAGGGGAAGGGCGGTTGCCGGGGAGGTGCGGATCGGCGTACCTTACGACCTTGTCGGCACGCTGCTCGCGCCCGTGCTGAAGGCCTATGCGGAAGCCTATCCGCAGGTGGAGATTTCGCTGATCTGCGCGTCCTCGCCGGAACTCGCGGCGGCCCTGGCGGCGGGCACCATCGACCTTGCCGTCATCGAGGAGCGTGTCGGCCCGACCCTTGGCGAATGCCTGCTCGTCGACCGGCTGGTCTGGGTCGGCGCCAGAGCCGGGACGGCACGCCTGAAGCGGCCGCTGCCGGTTTCGATCGTCGCCGACACCTGCGCCTTCCGACCGGCGGTGCTGGCCGCACTTGGCGAACACGGGCTCGACTGGCGCACAGTGTTCGAGAACGGCAACATCGATGCCACGACAGCGACGGTGCGCTCGGACCTCGCGGTGACCGCATGGCTTGCCTCGACGGTTCCGGCCGATCTCGACATATTGTCAGACGCCGGCCTTCCGGCGCTGCCGAATTTCTCCGTCAACCTGCATCTGCCGAAACATGCCGCCGCCCCGGCCGCAAAGGCTTTTGCCAGCTATATCCGCGAAGGTCTTTCCCGCTATCGGCAGGCGGCGTGACGCGGCGTCGGCCTTTCGCTGCCATGGCGACCGCCAATTGCGCGTCGAAAGCGCGCTTGAAGGCCGGCCGCGCCTCGCCGCGGGCGACATAGGCGGCAATGTTCGGGAATTCGTTCAGCAGTCCCGATCTTTGCAGCCGGCGCAGCACGCCCACCATGACAAGGTCACCGGCGCTGAAGGCGCCATCGAGCCAGTCGCTGTCGCCGAGATGGTGGGAGAGCTGGGCCAGCCGCTTGCGGATGCGGTCGTCGACCAGGGGCAGACGCTCGTCGTGCCACCTCGCGTCGCGCTCCATGATCACGGCCGCCGCGCGGTCGAGGATCGGCGGCTCCACTGTGCTGTACGCGGCGAATATCCAGGCGACCGCGCGCGCCCGGGCGTTCGCATCATCGGGCAACAGGCCCGCGTGACGCACCGCGATGTGGAGGACGATCGCGCCTGACTCGAATAGGGCGAGATCGCCTTCTTCATAGGTCGGGATACTGCCGAAGGGATTGATCGCAAGATGCGCGCGTTGCTTCATCGCATCGAACGAAACGAGGCGAATATCATAGGGCTGGCCGACTTCCTCGAGCGCCCAGCGCACGTGCATGTCGCGCGCGAGCCCTCTGCCGCCATCGGGCGATCGTTCAAAGGCGGTGATCGTGGGCATCATTGGCGGCTCCTGACCGTTCAATCGTCGTTCGAAAGAGAGGCAATGCGCGGCGGGTCTGCCCGCCGCGCGACAGCTTTGTGCTACTTCCAATTTTTGCGCCGTTCGAGCTCGGCTTCCGAAGGCTCCTGCTGGGCAAACGAGCCCGTACGGATTTTGCCTCCGCGCTCATAGGTCGCCATGATGACGCCGGTGGTGGAAGCCTGCGATTTGACGAGCTTGAAGGCCGCCGGCATCGCGTCGTCGCCGAACAGCCGCTTGCCCTTGCCCAGCAGCAGCGGGAAGGTCATCAGCCGGATCTCGTCGATCAGCCCGTTGGCGAGCAGGGTCTGGATCAGATTGCCCGATCCCTGGATGAGCAGGTCGGGTCCATCTTCCTGCTTGAGCTCCTTGAGCCTTGCAACGACATCCGGTCCGAGCGACTGCGTGTTCTGCCAGGTCAGCGTATCCGGCCGGTGCGTCGCCACATATTTGACCGCGGGGTTGAAGACAGCCGCGATCGGATCGTTCTGATACGGCCAGTATGCGGCGAAGATATCGTAGGTTCTGCGGCCGAGCAGCAGGTCGAACGGCTTGGAGAACATTTCCTCCATGGCCGCGCCTGCGACCTCGTCAAAATAATGGAAGGTCCAGCCGCCGAATTTGAAGCCGCCGACCGGATCCTCTTCCGGCCCGCCCGGCGCCTGCATGACGCCGTCGAGGCTAACGAATGTGGCGGCGATGATCTTGCGCATCTGTCTTCTCCCTTTCACGATCCGCGCCGTCGCGGCCGGATTTCTGCCTAAAGCATTCGACGCAATTCCTGACGGAAAACCGCTTCGCACTTTTCCTGGAATTGCTCCAAGGACGAACGGCAAGGCTGCTCTCCGACACGGCCCCGCGAATTTCTAGCGCGTGTCGTCGACGCGAATGGCGCGTGACGAGAACCAGACCTCGCCGAAGACGGCGGTGGCAGTGCGGTCGGGCGCCTTGTCTTTCCTCAGCCAGATCGAGCGGGTACGCGCGGCGCGCTCACGTGTCGGTATTTTTGCGCCCGGCTCGGCAGTGGAGGCGCCGACGCAAGGGATGAACCAGGAGCCCATGAAAGGCCGGCAGGCAAAGCCGTTTTCCAGGCGCATTACGAGCACCGCAAGGCCGACGGTTTCGGAGGGACGCCACGGAAAGATCATGCGGCCGCCGGGCTTCAGCGCTTTCAGCCACGCGGCGGGCGGCGCGACGACGCCGGCATTGACATAGACGATGTCGGAGGGCGGCAAAGGGTTGGCGACGGCGTCGCCGTGGATCACCTCGATGTTGCGGTACCGGGCGAGGTTCGCCTTGGCGCGCGCGACAAGATCGGCCTCGATCTCGAAGGCGGTGACGCCGCCGCCCGGCTCGACCAACCTCGCCAGCAGCGCCGTGTAATAGCCTGTGCCGGCGCCGATATGGGTAACGTGCTCGCCCGGCTTCGGCTCGACCTTGCCGAGCCACATCGCGTGCAGCATCGGCTCGCCATTGTTGATGCCCTTGTCGGCATCGAGCACGACGAGGACATTCTGGTAAATGTAACCAGGATCGGCGCTCGGCGTCTGGAACCGGCCTTCGCCGGCAAAGACGGTCCATGGCCCCGGACCCAGGAAGGCCTCGCGCGGCACCGCGGCGAACACCTCCTCGATGCGTGGATCGGCCGACCGGGCGTGCGCAGCCATCAGCCTGGCGTAGAATCTGCGGGCTTCGTCCGGTTTGGCCATGGCGCGAAGATAGCGCGGCCGGCGCGAATGTCGCGGTCAGCCGGCGAAGGTGTCGTAGAGGAGCTTGAAGTTGAGAACGAGGATGACGGCGGCAACCACCCAGGCCAACACTGCAACGCCGCGCGGTATGGCGAAATTGCCCATCTTCTTCTTGTCCGACACGAACTGCACCAGCGGCACCACCGTGAAAGGCAGCTGCATCGACAGGATCACCTGGCTGAAGACGAGCAACTGGCCGGTTCCCTTCTCGCCATAGAGTGCTGTGACGACCACCACGGGGACGATGGCAATGCCGCGCGTTACCAGGCGCCGCGCCCATTGCGGGATGCGCAGGCGCAGGAAGCCTTCCATCACGATCTGGCCGGCGAGCGTCGCGGTGACAGTCGAGTTGAGGCCGGAGGCAAGCAGCGCGACGGCGAACAGGATCGAGGCGATGCCCAGGCCGAGCAGCGGCGAGAGCAGCTCGAAGGCCTGGCCGATCTCGGCGACGTGGTGATGGCCGGTATCGTGGAAGGCGACCGCCGCGACGATCAGGATCGACGCATTGACGAACAGCGCCAGGATCAGCGCGATGGTCGAATCCGTCGTCGCCCATTTGATAGCGTCGCGCTTGCCGGCATCGGTCCGCTCATAGGCGCGGGTCTGCACGATCGAGGAATGCAGATAGAGATTATGCGGCATGACTGTCGCGCCGATGATGCCGATGGCGATATAGAGCATCGCCGGATTGGTGACGATCTCCGGCGATGGCACGAACATCGAATGCAGGATCGTGCCGGCCGGCGGCGCGGCGACGAAGATCTGGATGGCAAAGCAGCCGAAGATGATGATCAGCAGCGCGACGACGAAGGCCTCGAGATAGCGGAAGCCCTTGTTCATCAGCAGCAGCACAAGGAAAGCATCGAGCGCGGTCAGCATGGCGCCGCCGATCAGCGGGATGCCGAACAGAAGCTGCAGCGCGATCGCCGTGCCGATCACCTCGGCGAGGTCGCAGGCGATGATGGCCAGCTCGCAGGCGATCCAGAGCAGCAGATTGACCGGGCGCGGATAATAGGCGCGGCAGGCCTGGGCGAGGTCGCGGCCGGTGGCGATGCCGAGACGCGCGGCAAGCGCCTGCAGCAGGATCGCCATCAGGTTCGACAGCATGATGATGAAAAGCAGCGTGTAGCCGAACTGGGCGCCACCGGCGAGGTCGGTCGCCCAGTTGCCTGGGTCCATATAGCCGACCGAGACCATGTAGCCCGGCCCCATGAAGGCGAACAGGCGGCGGAACCAGACGCCGGTCCGCGGCACCGCGATCGAGGCGTTCACCTCGCGCAGGCTCGGCTGCTCTTCGTCGGGCCTGTCGAATCGCCATGCGGGTCGGGCTACGGTTGCTGCATCGGCATCGGACATGGGATTTCCGCTGGAATTGTCGAACGTGCCTCTTATCTACGCCATGGCTCAACATTATGCAATATGCTATATTTCATTGATCATGCTTTCGTGATGAGCCGAGACAAGGCTGGCGGCGGGCTGCCGCAAACGCCGGTTGCGCATGAGCGGGAATGCAAATAAACGGCCGGACCATCAGGGGTTCGTGCTATGGATGCGGTCCCGATTCAAGGAGGAGCGCGGATTGGCGCTGAGGAACAAACCGGTTCGACGCGAAGAGCCGCTTCCCGATGCCGAAATCCATTCGGCGGGTTTCCGGCAGACACGCGAGGCGCGCCGTAGCGCGCTGGTCGAAGACTATGTCGAGCTGATCGCCGACCTGATCGAGGACGGCAATGAGGCGCGGCAGGTGGATATCGCGGCAAGGCTCGGCGTCGCGCAGCCGACGGTGGCAAAGATGCTGACCAGGCTGTGCGCCGACGGGCTGGTGTCGCGAAAGCCCTATCGGGGTGTGTTCCTGACCGAGGCCGGCCGCAGGGTCGCCGAGGAAAGCCGCATCCGCCACCAGACGGTCGAGGCCTTCCTGCGCTCTCTCGGCGTCAGCGCCGAGACGGCGCGCATCGACGCCGAGGGCATCGAGCACCATGTCAGCGCCGAAACGCTGGAAGCTTTCCGCCGGGCGATGACCTCCGCTCGTTGAGCTCGGGCTCGATACGAGAATAGCGCTGCAGGACGCAAAGTGTCGGTTTCGACCTCGCGAAAAATACTGACTTGACGTATTCGTTGCGATAATTGTCTGCAGGGGGGCGGTGGCATGCCGGTCCCTCTAGGACATTCCTGTCGCGAGGAGTTGCCATGCTTTGGAGAGGCCGTCGTCAGAGCGACAACATCGAAGACGAACGCAGCGACAGCGGCGGCGGGCCTGGCGGCGGATTGGGCGGCGGTGGCCAGTTCCGCATCCCCATCGGCGGCCGTACCGGTGGCGGCGGCAGCATCATCCTGGTTATCCTTGTCGTGCTCGCGGGATGGTATTTCGGCTTCGATCCATCGCAGATCCTGGGTGACGGCAGCGGCGGCCTGGTGCCGGGAGACGGCGGCCAGATCTCCGACACACAGGACAATGGCAACGCCCCCGCCAATGACGAGATGAAGCAGTTCGTCGCGACCGTGCTTGCCGATACCGAGGACACCTGGACCGGCATTTTCAAGTCCGAAGGGCTGACCTACCAGGATCCCAAGCTGGTGCTGTTCAGTGGCCAGGTCCGTTCGGCCTGTGGTTTCGCCTCGGCGGCGGCCGGGCCGTTCTACTGCCCAGGCGATCGCAAGGTCTATCTCGACATGACCTTCTTCCAGCAGCTCGACCAGCAGTTCGGCGCGTCCGGCGAATTCGCCCGTGCCTATGTGGTGGCGCATGAGGTCGGCCACCATGTGCAGAACCTCACCGGTATCATGGGCAAGTTCAACCAGATGCGGCAAGGCATGAGCGAGGCCGACGCCAACCAGCTGTCGGTGCGCGTCGAGCTTCAGGCCGATTGCTTTGCTGGTGTCTGGGCACATTACACGCAGCAGAAGGGCATCCTGGAGCAGGGCGATATCGAAAGCGCGCTGAACGCGGCCAAGCAGATCGGCGACGACACGCTGCAGAAGAGGATGCAGGGCTATGTCGTGCCGGAAAGCTTCAACCACGGCACCTCGCAGCAGCGGCAGACGTGGCTGGCGCGCGGCATAAAGAGCGGCAAGCTGTCCGACTGCAACACGATGGGCGGTCCGATCTGACGCGGCCCTGCCGCTTCTTTGGCGGCTAGGATCGGCGATCAACGCGGCTGGCAAGTGATGTCAGGATGAGGCAATTGCCTTCGTTCGCGTATTGTTCCTGTCGGCGACGTCGCCTATAAGATGCCTCCCGCCTTTGCCCCGGGCGGCCTGAGGAGATTATCATCATGATCGACCCCAAAACCGCCAGGCGGGGCCTTGCGCTCGTTTTCACCACGCTGCTGCTCGACATCATCGGCTTCGGCATCATCATGCCTGTGCTGCCGGCCTATCTGGAGGAACTGAGCGGCGTCAGCGTCAGCCAGGCCGCGATCGAGGGCGGCTGGCTGTTCTTCGTCTATGCGGCGATGCAGTTCGTCTTCGCGCCGATCATGGGCGGCTTAAGCGACCGCTTCGGCCGGCGGCCGATCCTGCTTGCCTCGGTGCTGACTTTTTCCATCGACAACCTGATCTGCGCCATCGCCTGGTCCTATCCGATGCTGTTCATCGGCCGCGTGCTCGCCGGTGTTTCCGGCGCCAGCTATTCGACGACATCCGCCTTCATCGCCGACATCTCAAACGACGAGAACCGGGCGAAGAATTTCGGCCTACTCGGCATCGCCTTCGGCGTCGGCTTCGTCATCGGCCCGGTGCTGGGCGGTCTGCTCGGCACGTTCGGGCCGCGCGTGCCGTTCTATTTCGCGGCCGCGCTTGCCTTCGTGAATTTCCTGATCGCGATGTTCCTGCTACCGGAGACGCTGGACGAAAAGCATCGTCGCCGTTTCGAATGGAAGCGTGCCAATCCGGTCGGCACGCTCATGCAGATGCGCAATTATCCCGGCATCGGCTGGATCGGGCTGGTGTTCTTCCTGATGACGCTCGGCCATATGATGTATCCGGCGGTCTGGGCGTTCGTTTCAAACTACCGCTATGGCTGGAACCAGCAGCAGATCGGCTTCTCGCTCGGCGCCTTCGGCCTGTGCGGGGCGATCATCATGGCGACGGTGCTGCCGCGGATCATTCCCAAGCTCGGCGAGTGGAGGACGGCGGCGATCGGCCTGACCTTCACCGCGCTCAGCGCCTTCGGCTATGCGTTTTCGACGCAAGGCTGGATGATTTATGCGGTCATCGTGGCCGGCTGCCTGGAGGCGCTGGCCGATCCGCCGCTCAGAAGCCTCGCCGCCGCCAAGGTGCCGCCCTCGGCGCAGGGCGAATTGCAGGGCGCGATGACCTCGATCTTCTCGATCACCTCGATCATCACGCCGCTGCTCTACACCGCGATATTTTCCTGGTTCACGGGCCCGGCGGCGCCGGTCGTGTTCGGCGGCGCTCCCTATGTGCTCGGCGCAATTTTCCTGACGCTGGCGGTGATCGTCTTCGTGACGAAAGTTGCCAAGCCGACGCCGAAGGAAGTCGAGCGCATGCACACGCAGGAGCCGGTGACGGACGCTGCTTAGGCCGGCTGCTTGGGCTAGGCGCGTTCGGCCAGCGCTTCCTCGCCGCGGCGTTCGCGGATCAGATTGACGAAGCGCCGGAACAGGTAATGCGAATCCTGCGGGCCGGGCGAGGCCTCGGGATGATGCTGGACCGAGAACACTGGACGGCCGGTCAGGGCGATGCCGCAATTCGAGCCGTCGAAGAGCGAGACATGGGTTTCCTCGACGCCTTCGGGCAGAGAGTCGGCGTCGACGGCGAAACCGTGGTTCATCGAGACGATCTCGACCTTGCCGGTGGTGTGGTCCTTGACCGGATGGTTGGCGCCGTGATGGCCCTGGTGCATCTTCTCGGTCCTGCCGCCGAGCGCCAGCGCCAGCATCTGATGGCCAAGGCAGATGCCGAACACCGGGATGTCGGTCTTCAAGAGATCCTGGATCACCGGCACGGCATATTCGCCGGTCGCTTCCGGATCGCCGGGGCCGTTCGACAGGAAGATGCCGTCCGGCTGCATGGCCATGATCTCCTCGGCACCGGTCTTGGCCGGCACGACGGTGACCTTGGCGCCGAGACCCGCAAGCAGGCGCAGGATGTTGCGCTTGACGCCATAGTCGACGGCCACGACGTGCATGGAAGGCTCGCTCCGCTCGCCATAACCTTCGTTCCAGATCCAGGGCGTCTCGCGCCAGACCGAAGACTGGCCCGACGTGACCTCCTTGGCGAGATCGAGGCCGATCAGACCCGACCAGGCCGCGGCCTGCCGCTTCAGGTCCTCGATGTCGAAGACGCCGTCGGGCGCATGCGCGATGACAGCATTGGGCATGCCCTTTTCGCGGATCAGCACAGTCAGCGCGCGGGTATCGATGCCGGACAGCGCGACGATGCCGCGCCGCTTCAGCCACTGGTCGAGATGGCCGGCGGCGCGATAGTTGGACGGGTCGGTGACGTTGGCCTTGAAGATGGCGCCGACAGCGCCGGCGCGGGCGGCTGGATGCAAATCCTCGATGTCCTCGTCATTGGTGCCGACATTGCCGATATGCGGGAAGGTGAAGGTGACGATCTGGCCGGCGTAAGACGGATCGGTGAGGATTTCTTCATAACCGGTCAGCGCGGTGTTGAAGCACACTTCCGCAACCGCCGATCCCGTGGCGCCAAGGCCGCGGCCTTCGATCACCGTGCCGTCGGCGAGCACCAGAAGGGCGGTCGGCTTTTCGGTTGCCCACGGGGCGGTGGTCGTGGCCATGGCGGCACTCCTGTCAGGCGCGGCAGTCGGTCGGGAGGACCATTTGCGCAGCAAGGCGCGAAGCTGGATTGCCCGGCTCCCACGCGTCAACTCATTGTCTCATGCAGGACCGAGTACATAGGCGAACGCGCCGGAGCGGTCAATGCGGCGCCCCCGGACCACGGCCGATTTGCTTTCGTCCAGCAATATCAGCGGCTTGGCGGGATTTGCGTTGGCCGTTCGGCAAAGCTATTGTCCGCCGCATTCGAAGGAGAAGCACGATGCGCGAGAAAATCGCCGAATCCATGAAGAGCGCGATGAAGGCGCAGGACAAGCACCGCCTGCCGACGCTGCGGCTGATCCAGGCCGCCATCCACGACCGCGACATCGCGAATCGCGGCGCCGGAAAGCCGCCGGCGAGCGAGGAGGAGATCCTGCAGATTCTCGCCAAGATGGTGAAGCAGCGCGAGGAATCGGCTAAGGCCTTCGAGGACGGCAAGCGGCCGGAGCTGGCGGCGCAGGAGCGCAGCGAGATGGCGATCATCCGCGAGTTCCTGCCGACGCAGCTCGACGACGCCGCGATCCAGGCTGCGGCGCGCGAGGCGATCGCGGCGACGAGCGCGGCCAGCCAGAAGGACATGGGCAAGGTGATCGGCGCGCTGAAGCAGAAATATGCCGGCCAGATGGACTTCGCCAAGGCGAGCGCCATCATCAAGGGGTTGCTGCAATAGACGACGGTGTCAGTCCTTGCAGATCGGCACCGGCTGCGGCGGTGGTGCCGGATGATCCTTCTTGTACTGGGCGATGATCGGCTCCAGCATCTTCTTCGGCCAGAATTTGGGAGTGCCGATCTCCTTCAGGCAGGAGGCGTTCCAATAAGTGCCCGCGCTTGAGAGCGCCTGGCCGGCAGCCTTGGCCCGGGCGACAGCGGCGATGTCGCGCGATTCCGGATAGATGTAGAGCGTCGTCGGGTTGTTCTTCACGAGGGGGATGATCTGCTCGGCGTCGGCGGGCGACCAGCTGGTGCAGCCGTTGCTGCGGCCGCCGGCATAGTTCACCAGCTTGCCGAACGGAACGAGGCCGTCATGGTCGGCATAGGAGCTTTGCGGGCTCTTGCGCATGCACAGGCCCTTCAAGATCGCGGCCGGATGGCCGCCGATCACGCGCTGTCTGGCGTTCGCCGCCTCGCCTTCGCCGTCGAACTGGATGAAGCTGCGCATGAACACCGCGTTCTGCGCGCCGACACGATAGTAGCCCTTGAAGGACGTCTTGGTCTCGGCCGTCATATAGGCGCCGCCGGCCGTCAGCGCCGAGTCCATGGCGTTGCCGAAATTCTTGGCGCAGCGCCTGCCGTTGGAGAAATCGGCAACGCCTTTCAGGTTGCGTCCGCCGCCATGGCCCGAGGAAACCGCGCGGAAGAGCTGCTTGCTTTCACAAATGATGTAGTAGCGCTGGCCAGGCACGCTGTTGCCCAAATCCGCGGGACGCGTGGCATCCATGGCGAAGTAGCAGGGGTTGCTGACCGAACCTTCGCTGACCTTCTTCTGGTAGAGCGCGCGCGCCCGCTCCAGCACGACCTGAGAGATCTGGCCTTCGCCATCGCCGACATGGCGCTGCAACCAGTCGGGAACGGTCGACGGCCGCAAGGCCGCAAAAGAGCTGACCGATGCCGTCAGGGCGGCCAGGATCGCGACAAGGCAGAAGATGGTTGCGCCCCGCGGAACAGATCTCAACCGCACCCTCTTGCCCCTCCCGCCGAAATGTCTCGTACCCGTGAATCAGCATGGACGATTATAGAAGGTCTCGCACGCATCGGCGAAACACTTCTAGTTTAGCGACGCCTTTTGGAGGTCGGATTTTCGGCCCGCCTCGATTGAGCTATGATCTGATTCCGGCGCGCCCACGCCTCCTCCCTCCGTCGGGAAGCATCGTTCATGCAGGGCAGTTTATCACCGAACCAACTGTTCGAGCGCCAGACATAAGGAGGGGTTGTCAAGACTGCTCGCGGCAGGAGGTTTTTCGATGCGGTTTTCCGCACCCGTCTATCATCTGAAGCGCCAGGCGCGGCTTCTGTCCCGCAGCGGAAATGTGCCCCTCCACCAGGCGCTCGACCGCGTTGCCGCCAAGCAAGGCTTCGGCAGTTGGAGCCTGCTTGCGGCCAAGGCCGCCGAGGCTGCGCCAGCCGGCGCCCTGTTGGCGCGGCTGATCCCCGGCGACATGGTCCTCGTGGCGGCGCGGCCGGGGCAGGGCAAGACGCTGATGAGCCTCGAGCTTGCCGTGGCAGCCATGAAGCAAGGCAGTCGCGCCGTATTCTTCACCCTGGAATACATGCATGCCGATATCCTCGATCGGTTCCGTGACATCGGCGTCGACCCGGCCGATTTCAACCGCCTGTTCGAGTTCGACAATTCGGACGCCATCAGCGCTACCTACATCATCGAGGCGTTGCGGTCGGCGCCGCGCGGCACGCTGGCGGTCATCGACTATCTGCAACTGCTCGACCAGAAGCGGGAGAATCCGGAACTCATGGTCCAGATACGCGCCTTGAAGTCGTTTGCCCGGGAACGCGGACTGGTGCTCATCTTCATCTCGCAGGTCGACAGGTCATATGATTGCGCCCGGAAAGCGTTCCCGGATATCGGCGATATCCGGCTGCCGAACCCCCTCGACCTGTCGCTGTTCGACAAAGCCTGTTTCCTGAACAAGGGCGAAATCCGGTTTCAGGCGACTTGAGAGCGATCAGTGTCGCTTCTAGGCCGGTCTCGACAGGGAAGCCAAGCATGATCGAAATCGTCAAACCCGCGCTCGAACATTTGCCGTCCTACAAGGCGGCGCTCGAGCGCGGCTGGTCACCCGACAATGTGCGGCTCCTCGAAACGACGCGCGAGCAACTCGAGGCGATCGAGAAGGATCCCGTTGAATTTCTCGCCGGCCTTGACGACCCCGAAGCGAAGGGGCCGCCCATCGTCTTGCCCGACGGCACCGAGGTCGCGCGGCTGCCTGGATTCCGGCGCTGGATCTGGGACGGCGAGGCCGCCGGCTCGATCGGCTTTCGCTGGCAGAAGGGCACGTCGGAGCTGCCCTCGCATGTGCTTGGCCACATCGGCTATGCGGTGGTGCCGTGGAAGCGCAACCGCGGCTATGCCACCGAAGCGCTGCGGCTGATGCTGGACGAGGCGAGGGCGGTCGGGCTCGATCATGTCGAGATCACCAGTGATCTCGACAATCCTGCCTCGCACAAAGTGGTGCTTGCCAATGGCGGCAGGCTGGTCGGGCGGTTTGCCAAACTTGCAGCCTATGGCGGCGCAGAGAGCCTGAGGTTCCGGATCGATCTTTAAAGCGCGTCGCGCTGAAACGGATTCAGGCGACGCGCTTTAAATCTTTGTTCTGATGCATGTCGTTGTCCCAGAACCGCTGCACACTTCTGGGCGACATGCATTAAATTATTCCGCGGCCGCCGGCAGCGGCGGCGTCGCGCGGCTGCGCCATTCCCAGGTCTGCGAGGCAAAAGCCACCACGACCGCCACCAGCATGGCGAGCACGCCGGCCAGCGGCAGGCTGCGATAGCCTAGGCCGGCATTGAGCATCGCCGCGCCCAGCGAGGCAGCCAGCGCGATGCCGACATTGAAGCCGGACGGGATCAGCGAGGAGGCGAGGTTGGAGGCATCGGCCGTCCAGGCGAGGATGCGCGTCTGGATCGGCGCGCCGATGGCGAAATTGAGACCGCCCCAGATGACGATTGCCGCGACCATCGGCAACGGATAGGGGCTGACGAGATAGATGACGCCAAGCGTCACCGCCTGCAGGGCAAGCATGACGATCAGCGACGGCATCAGCTTCCAGTCGGCGAGCTTGCCGCCGACCAGGACGCCGATCGTGGCGCCGACGCCGTTGAGCAAAAGCACAAAGGGGATCAGGCCCTCGTCGAGGCCCGTGACCTCGAGCAGCATCGGCGTGATGTAGGTGAACAGCGCAAACTGGCCGATCATCAGCATCAGCATCAGGATCAGCGAGGTCCAGACCTGCTGGCGGCCGAGCACGCGAACTTCGCGCGCCAGCCCTGCTGGCCGGTTGGCGGCGCCCGCCGTGCGCGGCAGCAGCGCCAGCATGGCGAGGATCGCGACGAGGCCCAGCGCGCCCATCACCCAGAAGGTCGCGCGCCAGCCCCACAGGCTGCCGATCGCGGTGCCGGCGGGCACGCCAATGATATTGGAAACCGTCAGCCCCGAGAGAATGACCGCGACTGCCCGGCCGCGCTGGTCCTCGCGCACCAGGCTGACCGCAACCACCATGGCGACACCGAAATAACAGCCATGCGCCACGGCAGTCGCGACACGCAGCAGAAGCATCGAGGTGAAATCGGGCGCGAGCGCGCAAGCCGCCTGGCCAAGGGTGAAAGCGATCGTGAGCCCAATCAGCAGCGTCTTGCGCGAAACCTTGCCGGTGGCCAAAGCCAGCAGCGGGCCGCCGATGGCAATGCCGCAGGCATAACCGGAGACGAGATAGCCGGCGGTCGGCACCGAAACGCCGAGGCCCTGCGCCACCTCCGGCAGCACGCCGGCGATGACGAATTCGGTGGTGCCGAAGGCGAAGGCGGCAAGGAAAAGGGCAATCAGCGGCAGCATGGTTCAAAACATAGGCGAGGAATGCACGTCTCAAACCATGCCTGCGCGGGCGCGGCAATGCAGAAATTGGTGATGGCGCTTTAGCTTTTCTTGACGGGACGCATCAAAGCCGGCCTGTCGCTTGCTGCTACGCTGCCGTTTTGCGCCCGTAAGGGATCTTCAGCCAGGCCCGTTCGTGCAGGTAGTAAAGCAGCGACTTGGTGACGACCTCGGTGAGCCCGATCGTGGCGGCGAGCTTGATGCTGCCGGTGACCACCAGGGAGATGATCATCGTGTCGATCGTGCCGGTGGCGCGCCATGAAAGCGCCTTGGCGAAGCTGCGCGAATGCGTGTCCATCGACGGATCGTCCTCCCAACAGGTCCACTGGCGTTCCTTAGCCGACGGAAGCGAGGATGAGCAAAGACTAATTTTTTGGCAGGTCCCGATCGCCTCAGCTGGCCTTCAGCCGCGAACCGCCGAGCAGGCCGCGCTCCTCAAGCACCGGATAGGCGATCGAGGCGAGCAGCGAGTTGATCTGCTTCAAGTCGCGGATGGTGTCGAGGTGGATCGAGCTCGTCTCGACGCTCTTGGCGGTGCCTTCGCGCAGGCGCTGAAAATGGCTGGCGCTGGTTTCCTTCTCGCGTTCGCGCAAGAGATCCTTTTCCAGCACCAGCTGGCGCGCGGTTTCCGGATCGCGCGAGACCAGCACGTTGAAGGCAAGCCGCGCATTGGCGAGCACCGAGGAATGGAAGGCGCAGAGCTCCTGCCAGCCTTCCGGTGTGAATTCCAGGCCGCGCTCCAGCTTCTTCCTGACATGCACCAGCATGTTGCGCACGATGATGTCGCCGACCTGCTCCAGCTTGACGCAGGCGCCGATCAGCTCCTGGCACCGCAATGCCTCATCCTCGGTCAGCGGGTTCCTGGTGATCTTGGCGAGATAGAGTTTTATCGCCGCGTGCTTCCTGTCGACGCGGTCGTCGAGCGCGGCCAGCGCCTTGATCTTGTCGGTGTCGGCGTCCTCATAAAGCTCGATGATGCGCTTCAACATGATCTCGACCGTCTCGCAGACCCGCACCACCTCTCGCGTCGCATTGGCCAGCGCCTGGCTCGGCGTGTCCAACGCGCTTTCATTGAGCGCCGACAGTTCGACGACATCCAGCGTGGCGGTCGGCTCCGGCACGGCTCCGAGCGCAACGATCTTCTCCGAGACGCGGTAGACGAGGCCCGCGAGTGGCAGTCCGGCGAGCAGGATGATCACATTGAACAGGATGTGGGCGTTGACGATCTGGTCCGGAACGGTGGCGCCGAGGAAGCCGATGGGCGGCTTCAGCGTCATGAACAGGATCAGCATCACCAGCGAGCCCATGCCGCGCATCAAAAGGTTCCCGATCGGCACGACGCGGACGCCCGGATCGGCATTGCGGGTAAGCAGGGGCGCGATGATCGAGGAGCCGAGATTGACGCCGAGCACCAGCACGATGCCGAGCTCGGGAGGGATAAAGCCGCGCCCGGCCAGCGTCACCAGGAGCAGCACGGCGGCGATCGAGGAATGGAACAGCCAGGTAACCAGCGCGGCGAGCAGGTAAGCGGTGACATAGTCGCCGGAGAAATAG
The DNA here is from genome assembly GCF_020165105.1 of Mesorhizobium sp. CA5. Lineage (NCBI taxonomy): Bacteria > Pseudomonadati > Pseudomonadota > Alphaproteobacteria > Hyphomicrobiales > Phyllobacteriaceae > Mesorhizobium > Mesorhizobium sp. CA5. The sequence continues at coordinate 185,823 of NZ_JAIUHJ010000008.1, forward strand.
TTGACGATCAGCGGCATCAACTGGCTGTTGCGCAGCGGTTCCGACGCCTGACCGATCATCTCCAGCGACAGGATCAGCAGGCCGACGCCAATCAGGATACGGCCTATCTGCCGCCAATCGCGCCGCTCGGTGGCCATGAACATGACCGTGCCGGCGATCAGGCAGAGCGGCACCAAAAGCGTCAGGTCGAAGGTGAGCAGCTTGGCCACCAGCGCCGAACCGATCTCGGCGCCGCGCACTGCCAATTGCCCGGCGGCGCCCGAAACGATGCCGGCGCCGGCGAAGGAGCCGACCAGCAGCGTCACCGCGGTCGAGCTCTGCAGCGCGATCGCCAGCCCGCAGCCGGCCAGCACCGCCATGACCGGATTGCGCATGGTGGCGCGCAGCCGGTGGCGCAGCACGTCGCCATAGGCGCGCTCGACGCCCGTCTTCACCATGCGGGTGGCGAACAGCATCAGCGCCACCGCGCCGGCAAGGTGCAGGAGGACGACAGAGCCGCTCACAGCCAAACTCGCGAGCTGGCATCAGGGGTGCGGAGAGGGGTACGAATCTTAGTCATTTCAACGAGTCGAAATATACCAGTTAAAATTAGCCGAATAATAGATTTTTCTGATGCGATGATCGTCTCGACTCGACGGCGCATGTCGGAAATGACTGCAGGAAGCATTGGTTGCATGCGCCTGGCGGCAGCGCTTCGCCTCATACCGCCCGACGCTCGGCCGCGTGATCCGAAGCGTTGGTCAAGCGGCCGGTGCAAGTCTTGGAAAACATTGCAGAATTGTAATTCTGGTGTTCAGTTTCGGTTCATCCATTGGCGGCTATTCCCCTGCCTATCGACAACAAGGAATACCGACCATGAAGCGTCTCATACTTTGCGCCGTCACCGCCTCGATGCTGGCCGCCTCGGCCTTCTCCGGCCAGGCCGCGCCGCTCGTCCAGCCGGGCACGCCGCAGTCGAGCTACACCCAGGTCGACTGGCAGAAGCCCGGCAGGCATGTCGACAAGCGGGTCATCGTCAAGAACAAGGTGGTAAGGCGCAGCCATTGGCGCAACGGCCAAAGATATTCCGACTGGAACCGTCACCAGCCGGTCCGCGACTGGAACCGCCACGGCCTGCGCCGCCCTGGTCCCGGCCAAGAATGGATCCGCGTCGGCAACGAGTATTTGCTGGTCAGCATCCTCTCCGGCATCGTCTTCGGCGCGATCGCCGCCCAGTAATCCGCGACAATCCGGAAATCCGGTAGGCGGCCGCCCGGCCGCCTTCTTTTCGTCTGTGAAAAGCGGGTACGATGGGCCGGATGGGGTCGCCGTGCCCGGGCGGCTTGATTATATGGAGGGCAAACGAGTTCCCCGATGCGCTTTCCGCCCGCCTTCCTCGACGAGATACGCGACCGCGTGCCGATTTCGCAGGTCATCGGCACGCGCGTCGCATGGGACAGGAAGAAGACCAACGCGTCGCGCGGCGACTACTGGGCCTGCTGTCCTTTCCACGGCGAGAAGAGCCCGTCCTTCCATTGCGAGGACAAGAAGGGCCGCTATCACTGCTTCGGCTGCTCGGTTTCGGGCGACCATTTCAAGTTCCTCACCGAGCTAGACGGCATGAGCTTCCCCGAAGCCGTCGAGAAGATCGCCGAGATGGCCGGCGTGCCGATGCCGGTGCGCGACGAACAGGAAGAGCGGCGCGAGAAGGAACGCGCCAGCCTGACCGACGTCATGGAAATGGCGACCGCCTTCTTCCAGGAGCGGCTGCAGAGCGCCGACGGCGCCAAAGCCCGCGCGTATCTGCGCGACCGCGGGCTGACGCCGGCGACGCAGCAATCCTTCCGTCTGGGCTATGCGCCCGACAGCCGCAACGCGCTCAAGGAGCATCTTGCCGCCAAGGGCGTGCCGAAGGCGGATATCGAAGCCTGCGGCCTGGTGCGGCACGGCGACGACATTCCGGTCTCCTATGACTGGTTCCGCGACCGCATCATGTTTCCAATCCCGGATTCGCGCGGCAAGATCATCGCCTTCGGCGGGCGCGCGCTGGCACCCGACGCGCTCGCCAAATACATGAATTCGCCGGAGACGGAGCTCTTCCACAAGGGCAACGTGCTCTACAATTTCGCGCGCGCCCGCAAGGCGTTGGCCAAGGGCGGCACGGTGATCGCCGTCGAAGGTTATATGGACGTGATCGCGCTGGCGCAGGCAGGCTTCGAGAATGCCGTGGCGCCGCTCGGTACTGCGCTCACCGAAAACCAGCTCGAGCTTCTGTGGCGCATGGCGCCCGAGCCGGTGCTGTGCTTCGACGGCGACCAGGCCGGGCTGAAGGCGGCATGGCGTGCGGCCGATCTCGCGCTCCCGTCGGCGCAGACCGACCGCCGGGCGCGCTTTGCCTTGTTGCCGGAAGGCAAGGATCCCGACGATCTGGTCAAGGCCGAGGGGCCGGACGCGTTCCGCGCCGTGCTTGCCGATGCGCGGCCGCTGGACGAACTGTTATGGATGCGCGAGACGGCAGGCGGTGTCTTCGATACGCCGGAGCGGCGAGCTGAGTTGCGGAAAAGGCTGCGGGAGTTGACCAGCCGCATCCGTGACGAGAGCGTGCGTTATTACTATCAGCAGACAATGGACGAGCGGGAGCGGAACTTCTTCGGCTCCCAGCGGAGCGTTCGGCAAGGCCGTCAGGATTGGAAGCCAGGGCAGGGCAAGTCGCCCGTGCCCGGCGGGCAGTTCGCGAAAGGTGGGGCGGCCGGCGGGCGCGCCGCGATCACCGAGAGCCTGGGTCGCTCGGCGCTGGTCAAGCGGGCCGGCGAGGGGATGTCGGTGCGCGAAGCGACGATTATCGTGGCGCTGGTCAATCATCCGGCGCTGATCGACGAGAATTTCGCGCATGTCGAATTCCTCGACCTCGCCAATTCGGATTTGCGCAAGCTGCACGCGGCCATTCTCGACGCCATGGCGCATGAAGCGGCCGACGAGCGCGGCGCGGTCATCGCCACCATCGAGCGCGCCGGCTGCGGCGGCATCTGGGAGCGGGCTGTCGAGTTGATCAAGCGCGCGCGGCAATGGCCGGCGCTCGAAACCGCGGCGCTTGACGATGCCCGCGACGCCTTCAACCAGGCGCTCCACTTGCAGCGCAGCGCCCGCACATTACATAGAGAGCTGAAACAGGCGCAGGCGGCGCTCGATGCAGACCCTTCGGACGAAAACTTCCGGCATCTCGTCGAGATTCAAGCGCAATTCAACGATGTGCAGGCAACGGAAGCGCTGATCGAAGGATTCGGCGTCTCGTCGGGCAGGGTTGGCCGCGTTTAGGCCGAACACCACCCATTGGAAGTGAAGTGGAAATGCGCGGCGCGTCGAATCGACGCCTCTAAGTCGGGTAATTGATTCGCTTTTTTCATGCGAATCATGCCAGAGGCGCTTGACCTTCTGGCAGATTGGCGGAATCAGGACGATTCGAAACGTTAACCGTGCCACGCATCGACGGGAATTCGAGCGATGTGAGGCACCGGTGCGACTGGACAGGCAAAGTGCCCGCTCCAGATATCAGGGTTAATCTGGACTTAATGCATGTCGCCCAAAAGTGGAAACCGGTTTGGGACAGAGACATGCACAAAACAAAAGAGATGACACGGTTGCTGGGCCGGTGAAAAGCGTTCCCGCGCGAGCGCGTCCAGCATAACCGGTACGGCAGTTTACGCGGCCTCGATATTCGGCCGCTTGGAGACGACAAAGAATGGCGACAAAGGAAAAGGAAGAGGTCGAGACCGAACGCGAAGGCGCCACTGATGGCCCCCTGCTCGACCTTTCCGACGATGCTGTCAAGAAGATGATCAAGGCCGCGAAGAAACGCGGCTATGTCACGCTCGACGAGCTCAACGCGGTGCTGCCCTCGGAAGAGACGGATCCGGACCGCATCGAAGATATCAATGCGATGCTCAGTGACATGGGCATCAACGTTGTCGAGGACGACGAGGTGGGCGAGGAGGCGGAAGCCGAGCCGGCCGCCGACGCCGAGGAAGACGCCAACGAGCTCGCCGAGCAGACCGGCACCGCTGTCGCCGCCACGACCACCAAGAAAGAGCCTACCGATCGCACCGACGACCCGGTGCGCATGTATCTGCGCGAGATGGGCTCGGTCGAGCTTCTGTCGCGCGAGGGCGAAATTGCGATCGCCAAGCGCATCGAGGCCGGCCGCGAAACGATGATCGCGGGGCTGTGCGAAAGCCCGCTGACGTTCCAGGCCATCATCATCTGGCGCGACGAGCTCAACGAATCGAAGATCCTGCTGCGCGAGATCATCGACCTCGAGGCGACCTATGCCGGCCCCGAAGCCAAGCAGGCGCCCGTCGTCGAACGCATCGAGGAAGCGCCCAAGTCCGAGGAGAAGCCGCGCGGCCGTTCGGCGGCACGCGAGGAAGAAGACGACATCACCAATGTCGGCGGCGACACGCGCGGGCTGGAGGAAGAGGAAGACGACGAGGACGAGGCGAGCCTGTCGCTGGCCGCGATGGAAGCGGAACTGCGCCCGCAGGTGATGGAGACGCTCGACGTCATCGCCGATACCTACAAGAAGCTGCGCAAGCTGCAGGACCAGCAGGTCGAGAACCGCCTGGCCGCGGCCGGCACGCTGTCGCCCAGCCAGGACCGCCGCCTGAAGGAGCTGAAGGACCAATTGATCAAGGCGGTGAAGTCGCTGTCGCTCAACGCCGCGCGCATCGAGGCGCTGGTGGAGCAGCTCTACGACATCAACAAGCGCCTGGTGCAGAACGAGGGCAAGCTTTTGCGCCTCGCCGAAAGCTATGGCGTGCGCCGCGAGGAGTTCCTGCGGGAGTATCAGGGCTCGGAGCTCGATCCGAACTGGACGCGCTCGATCGCCAACCTGACGTCGCGCGGCTGGAAGGAGTTCACCAAGAACGAGAAGGATGCGATCAAGGAGCTGCGCGCCGAGATCCAGAACCTCGCCACCGAAACGGCGATCTCGATCCTGGAATTCCGCAAGATCGTCAACCAGGTGCAGAAGGGCGAGCGCGAGGCCGCGATCGCCAAGAAGGAAATGGTCGAGGCGAACCTTCGCCTGGTCATCTCCATCGCCAAGAAATACACCAACCGCGGCCTGCAGTTCCTGGATCTCATCCAGGAGGGCAATATCGGCCTGATGAAGGCGGTCGACAAGTTCGAGTACCGTCGCGGCTACAAGTTCTCGACCTACGCCACCTGGTGGATCCGGCAGGCCATCACCCGCTCGATCGCCGACCAGGCGCGCACCATCCGCATTCCGGTGCACATGATCGAGACGATCAACAAGATCGTGCGCACCTCGCGCCAGATGCTGCATGAGATCGGCCGCGAGCCGACGCCGGAGGAACTGGCGGAAAAGCTCGCCATGCCGCTGGAAAAAGTGCGCAAGGTGCTGAAGATCGCCAAGGAGCCGATCTCGCTCGAAACGCCTGTCGGCGACGAGGAGGATTCGCATCTCGGCGACTTCATCGAGGACAAGATGGCGATCCTGCCGATCGACGCGGCGATCCAGGCCAACCTGCGCGAGACGACGACGCGCGTGCTTGCCTCGCTGACGCCGCGCGAGGAGCGCGTGCTCAGAATGCGCTTCGGCATCGGCATGAACACCGATCATACGCTGGAAGAAGTCGGCCAGCAGTTCTCGGTGACGCGCGAGCGTATCCGCCAGATCGAGGCCAAGGCGCTGCGCAAGCTCAAGCATCCGAGCAGGTCGCGCAAGCTCAGAAGCTTCCTCGACAGCTGAAGCAGTCTGCTTTCCGGAGTTCGGCATGGGGGCGACCTACGGAAACATCAGTATAGAGGGGCCAACGCGTGAGGCGTTGGCCAACTGGCTGAGATTGAAGAAAATCGATGCCTTCGTCACCGCGCCGGATGAGAGCGGTTGGATCACATTTTCGGACCAATATACGGACGGGCTCGATCCTGGCTGGATCGAACCTTTGCTCCAGAGCCTTACGCGTGACCTGGCCTGTGTCGGCATCGCGATCACCGTCTACGACGAAGAACAATTGCGCCTCTGGGCGGCGAAGGATGGTTTTCTGCAGTCTCGCTACAATTCTTGCCCAGGCATGGAGATGAGCGACCCTGACGATGAGGATATGCGTCCTCGGCTCGAAGATGCCGCCGCGTTGCTGGCTACGATCGGCAAATCCACCGCGCCCGACAGTCTGCTTCAGATATTGGGGATGGATGGAGCCAAAGAGTACGTAGCTCCGCTCGATCTCCACGAAGAACTCGCGACGTATCTGCGACTTCCGGAGAATTCCGTTGGCCTCGGCCACAGATACATTCTGAAGGATAAGATTGACCTGCTCGAAGAGGGGCTGATCAGGACCGTCGACAGCTAGCGTTGTCGTTTGGGCAGCTGAGCCGAGCGCTGGGCAAGGATCGAAAGGGCGCTTCGGCCCCTTTTTCGTTGCCGGTTTCGCTTGCAACTCTTGTCTGGAACGGTTGCCGGGAGGATAGTCGAAACGTCGAATGCATTTCCGGACAGTTGGCCGGATGCCCTGGCCATCTGGCTCCGATGGGAGGTGTGCCATGACGACGTACATCGTGCTTATCAACTGGACTGAGCTCGGCGCCAAGAATGTGCGGGAATCGCCGAAACGGCTCGATGCGGCCAAGAAGCTGCTGGGGGAAATGGGCGGTTCGTTCAAGGCGTTCTACCTGACCATGGGCGAATGCGACATGGTCGCCATCGTCGAAGCGCCGGACGATGCGGTGCTCGCCCGCTTCGCGCTGATGTTGTCGTCGGGCGGCAATGTCAAAACGCGGACGATGAAGGCGTTTCCGGAATTCGCCTATCGCGAGATCATCAGCTCACTCGGGTAAAGTGGCTAACGGGCGCAGCGCGGCTGTTGCGAAGCCGCGCCGCATTCCCGATAGTCGCGCCATGCCCGAGCCGTTGCTGACAGTCTGGTACAACACACGTTGTCCGGTGTGCGACGCCGGCATCAACCGGCAAAAGCGGCGGCTGGTCGAGGCCGTCAAGGCGGGCCGGGTCGAATTCCGCGACATCAATTTCGAACCTGAGGCGCTCTCCGCCTTCGGCGCCTCGCTGGAGGATATCCGCCGGCGCCTGCATGCGACCGACGCAAGCGGGCGGCTGCTGGTCGGCGCCGACGTCGCGATCGCGGTCTGGCGGATCACGCCGGGCGAGGGATGGCTGGCGAGCTTGTTCGGCAACCCCATCGCGCTGCCGTTGACGCGCTTTGCCTATGACCGTTTTGCGGACGTGCTCTACGGCTGGAACCGACGAAAGGGCCGTTGGTAGCGGTCTGGCCGAGCCGTATGAGGACGCATATGCGATCTTGGAACGGCGTAAGATACATCTTAAGATATATCTTGACTCAACAAGCGCCGCGCCTTACTTACGATGTATCGTAAGATATAGCTCAAGGAGCAATCCATGCACAGACACAACCACTTTGGCGAGCGCATGTTCATGCATATGGCCGGCAAATTTAGTGGCAGAGGGGGCGGCGGTTTCGGCCCGTTCGGCCATGGCGGCAGGGGCGGTGGACGCGGCGGCCCGGGCGACATGTTCCGCGCCGGGCGCATGCTGGCCGACGGCGATCTCAAGCTGATCACGCTGTCGCTGCTGGCCGACGCGCCGCGCCACGGCTACGACATCATCAAAGCTCTGGAAGAGCGCACCAGCGGCATCTACAGCCCGAGCCCGGGCGTGGTTTATCCGACGCTGACCTTCCTGGAGGAGGCGGGCTACGCGGTATCCTCGAGCGAAGGCAACAAGAAGGTGTTTTCGATCACCGAGGCCGGCAAGGCGCATCTGGACGAGAACCGCGAGATGATCGACAGCGTGCTCGACCATCTCGAGCGTTTCGGCCGCAAGATGGCCGCGGCGCGCGAATGGTTCGGCTGGGGCGACGACAAGGACGAGGGGCGCCGCGGCCGCTCCGAAACGCGTGACCGGTTCCGCTCGTTGCGACACCGGCTGCGCGCCGCGCTCGGCGACATCGCCGACGCGCCGGAGGACAAGCAGGCCGAGGCGATCAGCATCCTGGAAGACGCCGCCGAGGCGATCGAAGCCTTGGCTCGCCGCTAAGACATTCTCATAGGGAAGCCCAAAAGCCCGGATCGCTCCGGGCTTTTGTATTCAGTCAGCGATCGGCAAGGGCAGGGGATTATTCCTTGCCGACATATTCGCTGATCAGCTTCTCGTTGCGCGCCTTCTCGATCTTGGCAGTGGTCTCGGCCGCAATCCGCTCGTCGGTGCGGTATTTGACCAGGTTCACCAGGCTGCCGGTGAGCAGCAGCACGCCCATCGCCCAGTAACCTTTGGTCGAGAGGTCGACGGGAGCAAGCCACAGCGACAGGCCGAGCATGAAATAGGCAGCGCCCACCGATATGGTGTTGAAGAGGATATAGGTCTGATTGCCGTTCATCGTCGTATTCCTTGGATTTGATCCGTCACGGGAAATTGCGGGTTCAGTTCAGGGATTTGAGGCGTGCCAGAACATCCTGGGCGCGCACCTTGGTGGCCGGTCCATGGCCTGCTTCGGCGAGACGTTCGCGGATCGCCTCGTGGCGCAGCTCGCCGTCGATCTCGTCGAGGATGCTGGCTTCCTCGAACGGGTCGGAGCTGTCCTTGATGCGGGCCAGCAATTCCTCCGCTTCGTTAATGCTTGCGGTACGGCCGATCGAGCGGTTGAGGCGCGACTGCGCCTTGCGTTCGGCATCGATCGCCCGGGCTGAGATCATGCCTTGGCCGAGATCGATGATGCGGCGATGCGCCTGTTCCACGGACAGACGCATCCGCAAGGTCTTCTCGCCCAGGCTTTTGACCGTGGCGCGGCGGACCTCGCGCTCGTTCTCGAGTTCGGCGATTGCGGAGGCGCCGCCTTCGGCAAGCGCCTGGTTGTTGGCGGAAAGCGCGCTGAGCGTGCGGGTTTCCAGATCGGCGATGCGGCGGTCGAGCTGGTCGAGGCTGGTCTGCTCTGCGCGCTGGCGCACGATCAGCGAGGCGAGCGTCTGCTTGGCGGCGGCAAGGCCCGCCTCTGCGTCGCGGATGCGCTGGGCCAGAAGGTCGATCGCAAAACGATCCTTCAGATTGTCCTCGGCCCGCGCGCTGGCGCCGTCCAGCAATGTCTTGATCAGGCTAAGCATGGTCTTCTTCTCCCTGTTTTCGTGAACGTTGTTCACAAGCTCAACATAACAGGAAATGAACATTGTTCAAGAGTTATTTTGAACGCTGTTCATGAAGCGCCGGACATGGTAAATGCAAGCAACGGAATGAATCCCGGGCCGGGCTTGCCGACTTCGGACATAAGGACAAGAAAGAAGCATGGCGCTGGACAAGGAAGAGATGAGTGAGAAGGTGCTCGCCATTGCCGAGGCGCTGCTCAACGAGGGCGGCGCCGACAACCTGAAAGCGCGCACCATTGCCGAGCAGGCCGGCATCTCCGTCGGATCCGTCTATAACCTCTTTGCCGATCTCGACGAGGTGCACCGCGCCGTCAACATGCGGCTGCTCGACCGGCTCGGCGCGACAGGTCTGGCGGCGATGGCCGATCTCGAAAGGCAAGGGGTGACGGATGTCCAGCACCGCATCCTGGCGATGGCGGCGGCCTATGTGCGCTTCGTCGAGGCCCATCCCGGTAGTTGGCCGGCGGTGCTTGCCTTCAACCGCCGCCGCGCGACGCGGCCCGGCCCCGACGCCTATGACGCGCTGCTCGACGCACTCTTCGACATCGTCGCCGGCGTGCTCAAGGCAGGCGATTTCGGCCTCGACGACGACCGCCGCGCGCTTGCGGCCCGGACCTTGTGGTCAAGCGTGCATGGCATTGTGACCAGCGGCTATGTGGCGAATTCGGACAGCAGGCAGGCCGAGGAGATCTGGCATCAGATCGAGCTTCTGGTCGGCGTTTTCGTCAAGGGGCTGGAACACGGCGGCGCATTCGCGCATGCTGACGCAAAGCCTGCGTAACCAGGGGCGCCGCGAATCCTTGGTGCCCGCGTGAATAGGAGTTTTGAAAAAATGTCTTTTCTGAAGAAGCTTTTCGGCGGCGGCGGCGAGGCAACGGAGGCCGGCACCGCCAAGCCGGCAAAGCAGGTCGAGCACAAGGGATTTCTGATCAGCGCCACGCCCTACAAGGCCGAGGGCCAATACCAGACCTGCGGCGTCGTCTCGAAGGAAGTGGACGGTGTGATGAAAGAGCACCGCTTCATCCGCGCCGACCGTTTCGCCGGGCTGGACGACGCCGTCGACATCTCGATCAAGAAGGGCATCCAGTTGGTCGACGAGCAGGGCGAGCGGATGTTCGGGTAAGCAGTACTTCCGCTGCGCCCGCCAGCTTCTCCTCGCTCAGAACGAGACCTTGTCGCCGCCCTTGAGCTGGAGGATCTGCCGCGCTTCGTCGGGTGTGGCGATCGAGGCGCCGAGGCCTTCGATGATCTGGCGCACCTTGGTCACCTGTTCGGCGCTGGAGCGGGCGAGCTTGCCCTTGCCGATCCATAGCGAGTCCTCCAGGCCGACCCGCACATTGCCGCCCAGCGCAATCGCCTGCGTGGCGATCGGCAGTTGGTGGCGGCCGGCGCCGAGCACCGACCAGTGATAGTCGTTGCCGAACAGGCGGTCGGCGGTGCGCTTCATATGGGCAACGTCTTCCGGGTGAGTGCCGATGCCGCCGAGGATGCCGAACACGCTCTGGACGAAGAACGGCGCCTTGACCAGGCCGCGCTCGACGAAATGCGCCAGCGTGTAGAGATGGCCGATGTCGTAGCATTCGATCTCGAAACGCGTGCCGTTGTCGGCGCAGGTACGCAAGATGTGCTCGATGTCGCCAAAGGTGTTGCGGAAGATGCGGTCGCGCGAGGATTCCAGATAGGGCCGCTCCCAGTCATGCTCGAATGTCTTGAAGCGCTCCAGCATCGGGAACAGCGCGAAATTCATCGAGCCCATGTTGAGCGACGCGACTTCGGGCGCGAACACCTTCGCCGGCCTGACGCGCTCCTCCACGCTCATCGTCGCCGCACCCCCGGTGGTGATGTTGACGACGCAGTTGGAGCGCTGCTTGATGACCTGCAGGAACGGGGCGAAGGCCTCGGTCGACTGGTCTGGGCGCCCGTCGACCGGGTTGCGGGCGTGAAGATGGACGATCGCCGCACCTGCCTCGGCCGCCTCGATGGCCGCGGTCGCGATCTCTTGCGCCGTCACCGGCAGATGCGGCGACATTGACGGCGTATGGATCGAGCCTGTGACCGCGCAGGTGATGATGATCTTGTTCTGGTTCGCCACTTTTGGTGCCCTGACTTCGTTGTTGACCTGCGCCTATTTAACCGCGCCTTACTTTGATGCCGGAAATGAACTGCTTCGACAGCACGACATAAAGCAGGGTAATCGGCAGGGCCGCCAGTGTCAGCCCGGTGAACCGCACCCCCAGTCGGTGGTGAATTCGCCGACGAACACGGTCAGCCCTCGCGGCAGTGTCTTCAAATTGTCGGAGGTGGTCAGGACCAGGGGGAAGAAAAAGTCGTTCCAGCTGTTTGCGCTGGCGGCGGGCGGATCGCTGTCGGCAGAGCAGGATATCGGATCGCGCTCGGCGCCGTGAGGCTGGTCCTGCGAGAGGACCGCCATCCAGCCGTGGCGCTGCCGCCGCTATAGCGGGGGCGAAAATGCAAAAAGAGGCAGGCGCTGGCGGGCACCTGCCTCTTTCATTTCCGGCATCGGCGGTCAGGCCGCGGCGGCGACCTGGTCAGCCGTGGCGGCGGCGATCGCATCGACCTTGGCGGCGGCCTTGGCAAGCGCCGCCGTGACGGCATCAGCGCCCATGCCGACGCCTTCGACGCGGATGACTTCGACATCGGTCATGCCGAGGAAGCCGAGCACGCTGCGCAGATAGGGAACGGCATGGTCCATCTGCACTGCGGCGCCTTCCGAATAGATGCCGCCGGAAGCGAGCACGATATAGACCTTCTTGCCGTTGACGAGGCCCTTCGGACCGCCTTCGCCATAAGCAAAGCTCTTGCCGGAGCGGGCGACATGGTCGACCCAGGACTTCAACGTCGAGGAGATGTTGAAGTTGATGAAACCTGTCGCGAGGATCACGGTGTCGGCAGCGAAAAGCTCGTCGAGCACGGCGTCGGAGACGCCGACGACCTCGGCCTGGCGCGGCGTGCGTGCTTCGGCCGGCGTGTAGATGCCGGTGGCGTAGTCAGGATCGATATGCGGCAGCGGGTTGGCGACGAGATCGCGCACGACGAGCGTGTTGGACGGATCGGCGGCAGCGAGCTTGTGGGCAAGATCGGTGGCGACGCGGGTCGAGTGCGAAGCGGCGCCGCGCGGGCTGGAGGTAACGAGAAGAATAGACATGGCGGTGTCCCCTTGGGGTTGGATTGAAACTTCCCCGCCAATATGGGATTGCTGCCTCATCAGGATAATGGGTATAATATGCATACAATCCATCAACAAAATGGATGGGAAGCATGCAGCCGAACCCGACATTGGATCAGCTCCAAATTCTAGTGGCGGTGGCCGACACCGGCAGCTTCTCTGCCGCGGGCCGCAAGCTCAACCGGGCGCAGTCGGTGGTAAGCTACGGCATCGCCAATCTCGAAGCGCAGCTCGGACTGAAATTGTTCGAACGCGAAGGCGTGCGCGAGCCGCAACTGACCGACGTCGGCAAGGCGATGCTGGAAGATGCGCGGCGCATGATCGGCGTGCTGCAGCGCATCCGTTCGCGTGCCGACGGCTACCGGCAAGGGCTGGAAGCGGAAGTGGCGATATCGGTCGACGTGGCGCTGCCCTCACCGGCGCTGGTGCGCGTGCTCAAAGCCTTCGAGGCGCAATTCCCGGCGGTCATGCTGCGGCTTTATATCGGCTCGCTCGGCCTCATTGTCGACCAGGTCGTCAACGGCCAGGCGGATCTCGGCTTCGGCGGCCTGCAAGGCGATGCCGATGTCAATCTGCTGCGCGTCGGCTTCATCTCGCTGGTGCCGGCTGCCGCACCCGATCATCCGCTGGCGAAACTGCCAAAGCCGGTCGGGATCGAGGATCTGCGCGAGCACATCCAGCTTGTCGTCACCGACCAGTCGGAGCGGACGCGCGGCCGCGACTATGGCGTGTTTGCCTATCGCACTTGGCGGCTTACGGACCTGCGCACCAAGCACGCGCTGATGCGCGAGGGACTTGGCTGGGGCGGCCTGCCGCGCTGGCTGATCGCCGACGACCTAGCCAGCGGACGGCTGGTCGAGCTCGATCTCGAGCCTTACCGCGAAGTCCGTTCGCCGATGTACGCCATGCACCGCAACGATCGCAGCCCCAAGCCGGCGGCATCCTGGCTGATCGACGAGTTCAAGCGGCAACTCGGCTGCTTCACCGAGACGGAGCCGGGCGTTTGGACGGAGGAGGAGCCGGAGACAAGCCGTCCATGAGCGCGATCAGCACCGCGCGGTAATCCTCGCTGGACGCGCCGGCCTCGATGGCTAATGCGGCTCGATCGAAGGCGGCCGCCAGCAGGACGGTCAACGCCTCGACCGGCAATCTGGTCATTGCTTGCGCGCGCATCGCCGCGACCAGGCCTTCGCGCAGCGAGCGGTTGCCGTGGCGGTTGTCGATCTCGTCCATGGCCGCGCGCCCGAGCACGGCCGGCCCGTCGAGCAGCAGAAGCCGCGTGCGGCCGGGCGCCTGCATTGCCTCGAGATAGGCGTCCGAGCCTGCGATCAGCGCGTCGCGCGCGGATAGCGACGGCGGGGAGGCTTGGTCGATCTCGGCCGCAACGGCCGCTGCTTCCTGCTTGACCACCGCCGCGAACAGCGCCTGCTTGTCGGCGAAGTGATGGTAGAGCGCGCCGCGCGTCACGCCGGCCTCGGCGACGATCTCCGGCGTGCCAGTCTCGGCATAGGACTTTTCCGTAAACAGCTTTCGCGCCGCGCGGATCAGATCGGCGCGCGTCGCCTCGGTGCGGTCGCGATTGGAGCGGCGTCCGGACTCTTGTTGCATACATGCAGCCTGTATGTTATTTGCATTTACATACAGACTGTATGTTGGATGAGAGGAGAAGGAAAGATGAGGACGACAAGCTATTATCCGGTGCTGATGACGGATGATGTCGCAGGCACTGCGGATTTTTATGTCGAGCATTTCCGCTTCGAGCCGCTGTTTGCGAGCGACTGGTATGTGCATCTGCGCTCCAGTGAGGACAGGCGCGTCAACCTTGGCATCGTCCAGGGCGACCATGAGACGATCCCGCAAGAGGGGCGGGGGCGAACGTCGGGCCTGCTGATCAATTTCGAGGTCCGCGATCCCGACGCGGTCTATGCGCGGATTGTCGCCGCTGGCCTGCCGATCCTGCGCAGCTTGCGCGACGAGCCCTTCGGCCAGCGCCATTTCATCACCACGGATCCCAACGGCGTGCTGATCGACGTCATCAAGCCGATCCCGCCAAGCGAGGAGTTCCTGGCGCAATATGCGGAGGGCGCAGCCGGGAGTTAGACCGGCGCGGCAATCTCAGCTCGTCCGCGCCACCGGCGTCACCTTCACCTGGCTGACGCCGGTGCGGCGCACGACCGTGCAGAGCGTCTCGCGGCCGATGCGCTCGGCGTCGAGCATGCGCACGAGGTCGTCGACGCCGGTGACCGGCCGTCCGTCGATAGCGGCGATGATGTCGCCTTCCTTCAGGCCGGCCTTGGCGGCGGGACCGTTCTTCTCGACGCTGCGCAGGCGCACCGCCGTGTTCGTGGTCACCTGCGACAGAAGTGCCGCACGGCGCGGCAGGTTGGTCGTGTCGGCGGAAATGCCGATGAAGGCGCGACGCACGCGGCCGAAGCGGATGATTTCCGAGATGACGAAATTGGCGGTATTGGAGGCGACCGCGAAGGCGATGCCCTGCGCGCCGTGGATCATGGCGGTGTTGACGCCGATCACCTCGCCCGCCGACGATACCAGCGGTCCGCCCGAATTGCCGGGATTGAGCGCGGCATCGGTCTGGATGACGTCGTCGATCAGCCGGCCGGTCGAGGCGCGCATCGAGCGGCCGAGCGCCGAGACGACGCCGGCGGTGACGGTCCATTCGAAACCGAGCGGATTGCCGATCGCGATCGCGATCTGGCCGCGGCGCAGGCGCTTGGAATCGCCGAGCGGCGCGACGTCGGCGAAACTGCCGTCGGCGCGCACGAGCGCTATGTCGGTGTCGGGGTCGCGGCCAAGCACATGGCCTTCGCGCGAGGCACCGTCCGGCATGGTGACGCGCACGGCGCGCGCGTCGCCGACGACATGGAAATTGGTGACGACCAGCCCGTCCTGCGCGATGACGAAGCCGGAGCCGTGGCCGCCGGCGCCGATGCGTTCGATGCGGCAGACGGCTGGGCCGATCCGGTCGACGGCGTCGGCAACGGATGCCGAATAAGCATCGAGCAAGGTGTCGTCGGATGGAAGTATTTCGGCTGCGAAAGCCATCGGCGTGTTCCCTCGTAGAATGATGACTATATGTGCGGAGCAGCCGCAATTGCCGCGACCTGACCAGATGGCCAGTCCGGCCGGCGACTAGCCGTCAGGCGAGTACCCGCGGCGGTGTTACCGAGCGATATCTGGGTCACCGAACCCAGGAGACAGTCTTATGAGCGACTTCAACCTCAGTGCCTTTTCCGACACGATCGCCGATGTCGCGGCCACCGCCGCCCCCGCGCTGGCGAGTTTCGTCACGCACCATCACCGCACCGCGAGCGCCTTCCATTGGCGCGACGGCTATTTTGTCACCGCCGAGGAAGCGGTCGAAGCCGGCGAGGAGATCGAATTGACGCTGGCTTCCGGCGAAACCGTCAAGGCCGAGCTCGTCGGACGCGATCCTTCGACGGGCGTTGCCCTGTTGAAGCCCGCTTCCGGCGCTGCCGGGTTGCCGCAACTGGCTCAGGCCGGCGCCGTGCGGCCCGGCCATATCGCGATTGCGGTCGGCAACAGCGACGGCGCCGCGCTTGCGGTGCTCGGCACAGTCGGCGAGGTCGGGCCGGCGTGGCGCTCGATGCGCGGCGGCACGATCGACCGGCGTATCAACCTTGCCATCAACACCGGCGGGCGCTTCGAGGGCGGGCCGGTGCTCGACGCCAAGGGCGGCGTGATCGGCATGCTCTTGTTCGGGCCGCGCCGGCGGGCGCTGGTGATGCCCTACGAGACGATCGAGCGCGCGGTCGCGACGTTGCGCGAGAAGGGTCATGTCGCGCGCGGCTATCTCGGCGCCGGATTGCATCCGATCCGCAATGGCGACACGAAAGGCGCCATGGTGATGAGCCTCGACGATAACGGCCCGGCCAAGGCCGCCGGCCTGCATGTCGGCGACATCATCGTCGCCTGGAACGGCGAGGCGGTGCATGGTCCGCGCGAGCTTATCCGCAAGCTCGGGCCGGACAGCGCCGGCACCACCGTTACGCTCGGTGTTTCAAGCGGCGGCGCTGAGCGCGATGTCTCGATCACCATCGGCGAGAAGCCGCTGAGCTGAGAGGGTCTATGGCAAACAGCGCAGCACAAGCAGTCGCGAGACCGGAGCCGGCAATTCACCGGCTGACGGTGCTGGTCGCGCTCGCCGATGCCCAGCGCGCCGAGCAACTTGCCGATGCGCTGGCCGCGAGCGACGATCTGGCACCGGCCTTGGCTGGAAGCGGCGTCGGCCAAATGGCGGATGTCGCCATCGCCGATGAGGCCGGCCTGGAAGGCCGGGTCGTCAGTTCGGCCACCCCAATCGTCCTGCTTTCGCGGCGTGTGGGCAGCGAGCAGGTGACGGACAATGTGCTGGCCGTGCTGCCTGCCTCCGCAGATGGCCTGCTGATCGCCGCCGCAGCGCGGTTGGCGGCCTCAGGCTATCGCGTTGGCAGGGCGGCGCCGTCGGAGGCCGGGCATGGCGATTTCCACGATGACGAGCCTGCCGAGGAAGAGACGCCTGACGACAACCAGCCCCGCCCGGCTTTGTCGCCGCGCGAGGCGGAGGTGCTGGCTCTGCTGGCCGAAGGCGCGCCAAACAAGGTCATCGCCCGGCGGCTCAACATTTCCGTCCACACGGCGAAGTTCCATGTGGCCGCCATCCTGATCAAGCTCGGCGCCGCCAACCGCACCGACGCGATTGCGATCGCGATGCGGCAGGGGCTGGTATTGGTCTGACCCTGTCCGCACGACGTTGCGTAATCTCGGCCCGTCCCCTTCGGCTCTTGCGCCAAGTGTGTCGCCCGCGCAAGTTGCCTTCCCAATTGAAGAGGGATGCAAAAAATGTCGCTCCACGGAAAGACGCTGTTCATCTCGGGCGGATCGCGCGGCATCGGGTTGGCGATCGCGTTGCGCGCGGCGCGCGACGGCGCCAATGTGACGATCGCGGCCAAGACCGCCGAGCCGCATCCGAAGTTGCCGGGCACCATCTACAGCGCGGCGGAAGAGATCGAGCAGGCCGGCGGCAAGGCGCTGCCAGTGCTTTGCGACATTCGCGACGAGGTCCAGGTCGCCGATGCGGTGGCAAGAACTGTCGAGCGGTTCGGCGGCATCGACATCTGCGTCAACAATGCCAGCGCCATCCAGCTCACCGGCACGCTGGAGACGGACATGAAGCGCTACGATCTGATGCACCAGATCAACACGCGCGGCACCTTCCTGGTCTCCAAAATGTGCATTCCCCACCTTAAGTTGGCAAACAATCCTCACATCCTGAATCTGGCGCCCCCGCTCGACATGAAGGCCAAGTGGTTCAAGAACCATGTCGCCTACACAATGGCCAAGTTCGGCATGTCGATGTGCACGCTGGGCATGAGCGCCGAATTCGCCAAGGACGGTATCGCGGTCAATTCGCTATGGCCGATCTCCACCATCGATACCGCGGCCGTGCGCAATCTTCTGGGCGGTGCAACAGTGGCCGCGATGAGCCGCTCACCCGACATCATGGCCGACGCCGCGCATGCGATCTTCATGCGCCCGTCGCGCGAGGCGACTGGCAATTTCTACATCGACGAAGAGGTGCTGCGCGCCGAAGGCGTGACGGACTTCTCGATCTATGCGCCGGGCGCGGCCGATCAGCTGGCGGGCGACTTCTTCGTTCCCGACGAGGTGTTCGCGAACTCGCAGACGGAGGTAAAAAGGATCTACTGACGGACCGGGTCCGCCTCAATCCATCTCGGCCTTCTTGCCCTTGGCGAGCGCCATGACGCGGTCGATATAGGCCAGCATCAGCGCCGAGACGACGAAGGCGAGGTGGATGATGGTCAGCCACATCAGCTGGTCGGTCGTGTAGGACACCGAATTCAGGAACACCTGCAAAAGGTGGATGGAGGAGATGGCAACGATGGTCGAGGCGACCTTGACCTTCAGCGAGCCGACATCGATTGTGCCCAGCCAATGGACCTCGCCATCCTGCTCGTCGAAGCGGCTGACGAAATTCTCGTAGCCCGAGATGATCACCATCACCACCAGCGAGGCGACAAGCGCCGCGTCGATCAGACCGAGCATCTTCAGGATCGTGTCGGTATCGCCGAGCGTGAAGGCGCTCATGACGAACTCATAGAGCTTCTTGCCGAAGGACAGCGCGTAGATCGCCAGCGCCACGCCGAGCCCGAGATAGAAGGCGACCAGCAGCCAGCGCGAGGCCAGGATAACGGATTCGATGGCGAGTTCGAGACGCTTCATGAAGGCTCCGGTCAATTGCGATAGAGCGTTTCACCGTTCACGGAAACGGCGAACCGCTCTATCTTTTGTTTTGACGCAAGTCCGGACGGAAGGCTACGGCGAAGGCGCCGAGCCTAACCGCTCACACTGTTCCTGGAATTGCTCTGGACGTATTTCGGCCAGGTGACACAGGTTTTCAAGGCAAAAAACCCCGCCGGGGAGGGGGCCCGGCGGGGCTCAACGTGTCCCGCTGGAGTCGGGACAGGGCAGGGAACGCCCTATCTGGAATCTGGGTGCCGCAATGCGGCGATTCAATGAGCAGGCCGGGCCAGGCAGGACAATTCTTTTTGAGCCGGTAAGGAAAAAAGGCCCGTCCGAAGCGGACGGGCCCGTCTTGCGCGCTGATTCTGCAGATCCGGGCAGGATCTTGAAATCAAACGCTCATTGTTGCTCGCTGTTGCTCGCCACCGGCGCCACCAGCGAGGTGATGCGGCGGATGGCGACACGCCGGTTCTCGCGGTTCGGACCGGGCGTGTTCACCTTGAGATACTCCTCGCCATAGCCCTGCGTGGTGAGGTTCTCGGCCGGGATGCCAAAGGCGTTGGTGAGCGCCTCGGCCACCGCCTCGGCGCGCCGGTCCGACAGAGCGAGGTTTGCGTCCGGCGTGCCGACGGCGTCGGTATGGCCCTCGATCAGGAAGGTTTCCGCCGGGTTCTTCTTGAGCAGTTTTTCCATGGCGGTGGCGACGCCTTCGAGCTTTTGCACTTCGGTGTCGGAGAGCGTCGCCGAGCCGAAATCGAAGTTCAGCGTGTCGAGGTCGATACGCCGGGCGATGTCGCGCACGCGGGCCGAGCGCTTGACCTCGTCAATCGAGTAGAGACGCTGCACCCTTTCCACAGGTGGCTGCTCGAGAAAGGTATAATATTCGTCCGGATCCTCGACTTCCTCCGAATCCAGGATGTAGTCCCGGCGCGGAATGTCGAGCCGCATCGGTGGCAGGTCGTCGCCGGGATCGCGCCACTCGTCGACGTCGTTATAGTAGCGCTCGTCGACATAGCTCAGCACGTATTCGCGGCCATCCGATGTAACGCGAGATCGCCGGATGACGTCGCCATTACGGTTGCGGATGGTGATGATCCTGACGCCGTTGTCGCGCTCCACGATTTCGCGGGTGCGGCCGCCCGAAAGATCCTCGTAGTAAACATCCCTGGCGCCGCGGGTGATGCGAGGAGCTTCGTTGCTTTCCACGAATGTCTGGTTGTTGAACTGAAGGATCACCCGGTCGCCGAACTGCTTCACCACGTCGGCACCCTGCGGCCGGCGGCGCTCACGGACAACCTGCTCGGGCGTAAGCTCGATCCGCTTGCCTTTCTCCTGGTCCACTGGGACGATCTTTTCGGGCTTGATCGCCTGCTGCGCCGACTTGTCGTCGGTGGGCGGCGGCCCCTGATCGACCGGAGCCGGCCTCTGCGCCTGCTCGCCACCTTGCTGCTGTCCGGCCTGATTGGCGTTCTGGCCGTTGCCGGCCTGGCCATTTTCGATTTGAGCGCCACCGGTCTGGGCCCCGCCGTTCTGGCCGTTGTCGTTGCGGCCCCGGTGCTTGCGCATGGCATCTTTCTGGCTGTCCAAGACGGGCGCCTCGTTCGGATTGGCGGTTTCGCCCTGCGCGGCGTTGCCGTTGGCAGGCTGGTTGTTGTTCGCCGGCTGATTGCCATTGGCCGGCTGCTCGCCGGTTGCGGGTTGCTGCTCGCCGGTGAGGGGCTTGCGGCCGGTCTTCGTCTGCTCTCCGGTCTGTGGCTGTTCGCCGGTCGCGGGTTGTTCACCTGTCGAGGGCTGTTCACCCGTCGCGGGCTGTTCCGCGTTCGGCTTCTTGCCACGCTTCTTGTTGTCCTGGGCCTGTTCGCCCTGGGCTGGCTGCTCGCCATTCTGCAGCGGCTGGGCCTGCGGCACGGGCTCACCTGCCGGCGCCCGCTTCTTGGCCGGCTCGTTGGTCTGCGTCTGCTCGGCCGGGGCGGTCTCACCCTGCTGGTTCTGCTTAAGCTTCTTCCTGAGCTGATTGCCGCCTTGCTGGTTGTCGTTGGCGGGAGCAGTCTGTTCGGTCGGGGCAACCTGCTCGCCGGCTTGGCCGGCGGGCGCACCTTCTGTCTGCTGCTGATCGTGCTTGCGCTTCTTGCGACCCTGGTTGCCTTGCTGCTGGTCGCCGGCGGCAGGCGCGACCTGTTCCGCGGGCTGCTGGTCGGCTGGCGCCGCTTCGATCTGCTGCTGGTTGCGCTTCTTCTTGCGCGGCTGCTGCTCCTCGGCCGCGGGCTGGCCGCCCTGGTCGGCGGGTGCAGCCTCGATCTGCTGCTGCTGGTCACGCTTCTTGCGCGGCTTGAATTGCTGCTCGTCGGCCGCCGGCTGGCCGCCCTGGTCGGCGGGTGCTGCCTGGATCTGCTGCTGTTGATCGCGCTTCTTGCGCGGCTTGAATTGTTGCTCGTCGGTCGCAGGCTGGCCGCCCTGGTCGGCGGGTGCCGCCTCGATTTGCTGCTGTTGGTCGCGCTTCTTGCGTGGCTTGAACTGCTGCTCGGCCGGTGCAGCTTCCCCGGACTGGGCGCCCTCCGTCTGCTGCTGCTCGTGCCGCTTCTTGCGCGGCTGTTGCTCGGATTCGGCGGGCGCGGCCTGTTCGGCCGGCGCCGATTCGCTTTGCTGCTGCTGCTCGCGCTTCTTTCTACGCGGCTGTTCGGCTCCGCCTTGCGCGCATTCTTCGGCCGACTGGCCTTCGGCGCAGGCGGCCTGAGCCAGCACGAGCGGCGCTCCGTGCAGGCCGCCGGAAGCGACACCCCCCTGCAGCGGGTACGCGCCCAACGGCGCGGATGCCATAAGCAGGCCGATTGCCGTGCCCGCCAGAATCCGTGGTTGGCGTTTCATATCGATTTCTCCTAATGGGGTCCCATCCCTGCCCAAACTTTCATCAACCATAATTGGTTCCGTCAGGCATTGGCGCCAACCAAGGATGCCTGGCCGGCCTTTTGAAGGCAATTTCGTGTTTTTCTAATGTTGATACTGGGTCGCCGCCACACAGCGCTTGACCGGAAGACCGCGGAGGGCCAAATCCAGCCAAATGACCGCGCCATTCTGGAAAACCAAGACGCTTGAGGCGATGACCCCGGCCGAATGGGAATCGCTTTGCGACGGCTGCGGCAAATGCTGCCTGTCCAAGCTCGAGGATGAGGATACGGGCGAGATCTTCTGGACAAGCGTGGGCTGCAGGCTGTTCGACGCCGAGAACTGCCGCTGCTCCGACTATGCAAACCGCCTGGCGCGGGTGCCCGATTGCGTCGGCCTGACGCCACAGAATGTGCGCACCATCACCTGGCTGCCAAAAACCTGTGCCTACCGGCTTATTGCCGAGGGCCATGATCTCTACTGGTGGCACAGACTTGTTTCGGGAAGCGCTGAGACCGTGCACGAGGCCGGCATCTCGATCCGGGGTCGGGTGAAGGCCAAGGAAACCGATCTGGCCGACCCGGACGATTATTTTGATTATATATTGGACGACGAACCTTAGCAGTTCGCGTCTGGACGACGAACCCTGACGGGTTCGCCTCTAGATGACGAACGCTGACGAGGCGCTTTTGACGAGGAACGACGAAACCTGCGGGTTCGCGTTTAGAAACCTGAGGGGCCTCGCTTTTACGCACTTACGAGCGACGAACCCTGGCGGGTTCGCGCCTAAGGGGCTCGCGGTTTTGGCACGAGCGACGAACCCTGGCGGGTTCGCGCTTATATGAACCAGACATGAATGGCCGGTTCGCGGAAGGTTCAGACGCAAAAGGGCATTTTCCAATCATCGGTTCTACGGGCGACAGCCCACAATAAGGAGAGAAGACGATGTTCAACACGATCAGGACGGCAGCCCTTTCGGCCCTTGTCGGGCTTGGCACTTTGACGGCCATTCCGGCACATGCGGACAGCCTCTATCTCGGTTTCGGGGACAGGCACGACCCGCGTTTCGGCATCTACACCGGCGACGATGACGGTTATCGCCGCGACTGGCGCCGCGACCGCGACTGGCGCGGCTGTTCGCCGGACCGCGCCCTCGACAAGGCCGAGCGCATGGGTCTGCACCGCGCCCGCATCGTCGACATCAGCCGCCGTACCGTGAAGGTGGCAGGTCGCCAGTATGGCGACCGTGTCGTGGTGGTGTTCGCCAACGAGCGCGGCTGCCCGATCATCTATCGCTGAGGCTGAAAGGGCGATCCCGTTCGAGGATCGCTTATGCGGACGATCCTCTGCGAGGATCGCCTATGAGTAGCTGAGCCCCTCAAGATGAGGCGCGGCTCGAAAACGCCCCGCAGGATGATCCTGCGGGGCGTTTTGCTAACGGCATGTCCGCGGCTGGGCCGGATGTCACCTCAGCTCGAAGGTGACCGTGACCTGGACGTTGTAGGAATTCTCGCCGGCCTGCACGGGGACGGCCGAACGGGCCGCATCCAACGACTTGGCCGCCATCGGCATCGGCACCGGCGCGACATTCTGGTCGGCGATCTCGAGCACCTTGCCCAGACTGACGCCCGCCGCTTCGGCGAGGGTCTTTGCCTTGGCCATCGCGTCGGCGACGGCCTTCTTGCGCGCCTCGGTGATCGTGGCCTTCGGATTATCGTTGGTAAAAGCAATGCCGCCGCCCTGGTTGACGCCGAGCGACACCGCCTTGTCCAGAATCTCGCCGGTCTTGTCGACGTCGCGCACGCGCACCGACAGCGTGTTGGTCACCTGATAGGCGACGAGCTCGGCTTCCTGGCTGCCGTCGGCCTTGTTGGTGTAGTTGTAGCGCGGGTTGATCTGGATGCCGGCGGTCTGCAGGTCGCGTTCTGCAATGCCAGCGGATTTCATCGCCGCGATCACCGCCGCCATGGCGTCGTTGTTGGCGTCGAGCGCTTCGCGCGCGCTTTTGGCCTCGCGCATCACGCTGAGCGAAAGGATCGCCATGTCCGGCGCCACGGTCGCTTCGCCTTCGCCGGACACGATGATGCGTGGCGGAGGCTGGATGTCGGCGGCGCTCGCCAGCGCCGGGAACGCGACCGCGGCAGCGAGCGCGATGGGCAAAAGTTGTCTGGTCATGAAACTCCTCGAAGTCTGCGGTCCGCCTCCCCCGTGCCGCATCTGCCTCGACCCGCAAAGGGCGCCGATTCCTGCAGTGCGGTGCAAGGGCTGGACCTTTCTCGCGCCATATGGGCGCAGGCCGCTCTACGGCGCGAATATGGGCTGATTTTGGCGTTTTGCGCCAGAGCTTTCGAAAGCCTTGTGCGACGACAAGAAAAACACTAAGCCAGCCCGCGTGGGGCCTGTAGCTCAATGGTTAGAGCCGGCGGCTCATAACCGCTTGGTTGGGGGTTCGAGTCCCTCCGGGCCCACCAAAACACCAACTTGGTGTGGCTTGGCATCGTCAAATCGAAACGATCAGTGATTGTCGGTATCGGTGGTTGCGTGTCCCCGCAACCAATTCTGTCATAAATCTATAACCGTCCCGGTCTAACCGGGGCGGTTTTTGCGTTTTGGACATGCGATCGTCGCCAGTCGTTCCTTGCGAATGATTGCCGTGACGGCACCGGAGTTGCGCTTCTAGAGCGTTTCAGAGTTTGACCGAATCGGAAGGGGATTCCGGTTAGGGCCGTTTTGTTATTCAAGATGCTGGCTGGGACTGGAGGCCAGCATCGGATGGCGGCATCTCTTTCCAACGATCTTCGCGAGCGTGTTGTGTCTGCGATCGTGGCCGGCGAGAGCTGGCAGTCGGGGGCGGCTCGTTTCGGGATTGCAGTTTCGTCGGCGGTGAAGTGGTCGCAGCGGTACCGTGCGAGCGCCTGGCACGATGGGTGGGCACCGTAAGCGTGTCCTGGAGCCGCACTGTGCATTCATCCTGGAACGGATCCATCAGACGCCGCATCTGTCACTGCATGGGCTGAAGGACGAACTGGCGGCACGGGGCGTGAAGGTCTCGCACGATACAGTGTGGCAGTTCCTGCGGCGCGAGGGCCCACGGTTCAAAAAAGACGCTGTTCGCCCTGAGCAAGCCTGCGCTGACATCGCGAGGCGGCACGCCGGCGCGCCTGGCAGGCCGGTTTCGACCCGTGACGGCTGGTCTTCATCGACGGGACTTGGATAATCAAGACCAGCATGGCACGGCCACGCGGCTGGGGACATCAGGCAAACGCCTGCACAGCCTTGCCCCGCATGGTCACTGGCGCGCACATTGGCCTTCCCCGGCGCCCTGCGGTGCGACCGACTGACAGCGCTTTGCGTCTTCGACGGGCCAATCAACGGCCAGTGCTTCCGCGCCCGTCGAGCAGCAACTGTGCCCACGCTCGATCCCGGCGACATCGTCGTCACGGACACTCTCGGGGACCCCACAAGTCGGGGGCTATCAGGGACATGATCCGCGCCGCAAGAGCCAGGCTCTGATACCGGTGGCAGCCCGTTGCGGACAGGGCGGTCCGGTTCTGTTTGTTTCTGGCGATCACCGATCTCGTGAGATCGACTCGTAAGGCTACGCTCGCACAGATCGATGGATATTAGAGAATTGCGTCTCGTTCATCTTCCGATTGGGCAGGGGGGACTAGGTAATCAGACCGTATTTTGCCTTGCGAGATGCGAGCCACTTCGATGCTCAGTCGCCGCAAGGCTGGCGGCATACGCTCAATTCGCCTGCGAAGCGGCGGGGCGCTGTACATTAGTTTGAACGTCTCGGACAGAGCGACAGGACCAGATGCGTCAGTTCGGGCTGACTTCGGCATCCGGTTTTGAGGAGGATGGCCTTCATGCGCTGTCTGATCGTCGATATGGCCACGCCCTTTTTTTCTGCTGCTTGCCGGAGGGACCTTCCGCGGGCGACCGCGTCCACCAGTTCCGCTTCCGCGTTGGAGAGCGAGGCCGTCGCGGCAAACGCGGAAAACGCCTGTGCATCGATATCCTCGCTGTCGTTGAAGAGCTCGATCACCATCAGGCTCTGACCATAAGCAGCGCCGAGTCCAGTGTGGATCGCATCGCGAAAAAAGCCCTGACCATTTCGGATGGACACAGATAGCCAGCCTTCCTCCGCCACATCGCGTTCGAACAAAAAGGCGCTTTCGCTCCCAGTCGAGATCAGTCGCTCCAGCTCCAGACGAAACCTGCGATCGAGATCGGCCGACCCGAACACAAGGCGTCCTCGGGATAGACGGACCTGCCGCTTTCGTCTCAGCATGGCAATGCCAGTCGAATTGGCGAACGCTACCGACGCGTGCTTCCCGTCGATCACCAGGGTCGCTGTTCGCCAGTCCGGACACAGAAGGGGCAGTATTTCGTTACCCACGATCTCGGCGCCTCCTGCTTGGTTTCTGACGCGGGCAATCAGGCGGTCAGTACATAGAGGGTCAGCAGGCCGCGGCTGATAGTTCGCCTTCTTCGTCCTCACGTTCTGGTGACAAGATCAGTGGGAGCGTGACGCCAACGTGACTTGGCAAGGCACGACTACCATCTGGTAGTCGTGCCGCCTTGAAATAGAAATTACTTGAACGGCAAAGACATTCGGATAGTGTCTGGCGTCTGGGGCAGACATTGAATATGACGATAACAGGGGAACCGTCAGTTCGAATAATGGGGACTCCGGCAATCGCTGGACTGCCTCCAGGCGCATTTTTCCCAGGGAAAGCATTCCAACTTATTGCCATAGTTAGTCTTTCGGCCTCTGGAGCGGTATCCCGCAGGGAGATCGCCGATCTGCTCTGGGAGAGCAGTTCTGAAGGCTCTGCGCTTTCGAACCTCAGGCAACTGATAGCCCGCGTCAAAAAGGCCATTCCCGCCGAGCGAGAGCTCCTGCAGGTGGACGCTTATTCCGTGGCGCTTGGCGTGGCGCGCGATGAAGTCGACGTTTGCCGCCTTATGGCCTGCGTTGGCAGTGAGAAGGCCTCGGCATGCGCCGACGTTATGACCTTGGTTCGAGGCGACCTGCTCGAGGGCGTCGACGACACCACGGATCAATTCTCGCATTGGCTGGCCAGGGAACGCGCGGCAATCCGCGAGCGCTTTTTCCTCCTGGCTCAAACATGTCTGATAGAGCTCACGAAATTCGGCCGTGCTTCGGAGACGAGCCTCAAGCTGATTGCCGAGAGGATGTTGGGCTTCGAACCCGAGCGGGAGCAGAGTTACCGCGCGCTCGTCGAGGCCTACGGCCGCAACGGGATGCTGGATGAGGCCAGGCGGATCCACGATGCGCTATGCCTTATGCTGCAGCGCGAGTATGGATCGGTCCCGTCGCCCGAAACCATCGCCGTGACCCGCCGTGTCTTCGCGCCTCGCCCGCAATATGGTCCGATATCATTGCCGACCGGTCAGGTCGATGAGCGACCACGGGTCGCGTTCCTTGCGCCCTTGTCTCTCGACAGAATCGAGAACGGCGATCTGATCAGGTTCTTCGTGGAGGATGTCGCGAACGAGCTGGGTCGAAATCGAGGCTTCCTGGTCCTGGCGCCGCACAGCTCCTTCAAGATCGACCATCTCTCTGGGATGCCTGTCGACAACTCGATACTGCGCGCGGATTATACGGTCAGCGGCTTTATAAAACCGGACAGGCACGCAACAACTCTCGCCTTGAGGATGACGAAATGCTCCGGCGGGGAAGTGATCTGGGCTGGGGAGTTCCCCGTCGACGTCGAGGGATTATCGAAATCCTTCAGCCTGCTGTCTCTTCGCATAGCCGGCACTCTCTGCTCTGCAATCGAAGGTGACCTTCTCGCAGCGCCTCGGAAAAATTGCGGCGGCCCGGCATATCTACACTATCTTCAGGGGCAGAAGTGGCTGTCTGCTTGCGATCTTCCCAGGCTTCGCCGGGCACGCAAATCATTCAAACAGTCCCTTGATGAAAATCCCGCTTTCGCGCCGGCAAGGGCGCGCATCGCGCAAACGCTTTATCTCGAGTGGATACAAGTCGGCGGCCACGACCCGGAACTGCTTAACCTGGCGAGGGAACAGTCGGACATAGCGCTTGCGCTAGACCCGAATGACGCGATCGGACATTGGATGAAAGGTACTGTGGCGCTTTATCAGCGTGATTACGACGAGTGTGAGGCAAAGCTGGCGGAGGCCGAGACCCTTTGTCCGAACGCGGCGGATCTGCAGGTGCAATACGGCGATGCGCTGTCTCATCTGGGCGATCCGGACAGCGGCTGGCGCAAGTTCGAACGCGCCGTTGATTTGAATCCGCTGCCGCCAGACCATTATTGGTGGGCGGGCGCCAGTATCGCCTTTCATCAAAAGGCTTTCCAGAAAGCTATCGATCTATGCGGCAGGCTTTCGGACGACGAACCGGTCCTGTCGATGCTGGCGGCCTGTCATGCCTTGCAGGGCGACCTTGATCGCGCGCGCATCTATGCCGGCAGGATAAAGGAACTTTTCCCGGGCGGAATGGCGCTTGCGAAAAGCGCGACGGTAACTCCGGATCGATTGGAAGACCATCGACGGCTGAGTTTGGAGGGACTCCGGTTGGCCGGGGTCGTTTGAGAAGGGGACTGAAATGGCGAAACTTTATGTGATCGGCGACAAGAACGAGGGCATTTTGATTGTCATGCTTGATCCCTTGCGTGCGGTGGTGGTGACAAGGGAGGAGATCCAGAACTACGCGGACAATCACAAAAAGACCTTCGAGCAGGCGCTTTCTTATGTCGGCGCTGCGATCCACGGCCTGATCCGCAAGACGGACGGTAATGGCGACACTCCCGACAATCTGGATGAGTTGTCGCACATTTCCATCGAGTATCTTCTCTCTATCGGAAAGACGATCACCAACGCAGAGTTTTGTTTCGTATCCGAAGTAGATGACAAGAAATGGAAAACCTTCCGCAACGGCTTCGTTCCGATCAAGCCGACCATCAAGACCTTGCTTGATTCTGCCACGCTCTTCACCGCGGCGGTGCCGGAAGCAGAGTTGGCGCAGGACTGACTTGGCCTCATGACGGGGGTCTTTGGCTGGCCGGATAAGCTGCTCGGCGAAGTCAGCGCGCTTCGCGCGGCTGCAAACGCGGCAGCGGGAGCCCAAGCCGCCCCGCGGCCCGGGGCCGCGGAGGTGCTGGCCTCGATCGAGCCGCACCTGTCGTCCTTCGGCATCACGCGTGTGGCCGATCTGACAGGGCTTGATGTCATCGGCGTTCCTGTCTTCTGCGCCACACGCCCGAATTCCCGGTCGCTGTCTGTCTGCTTGGGCAAGGACATACGCCCGGAAAATGCCAGGCTGGGCGCAATAATGGAGGCTGTGGAGCAGTCGCTGGCCGAACGACACGAAGACCTCGTCGTGGAAATGGCGGCGCAGGCGGCGATGGAGCGTCGTGGATTGAGATGCGTCGACGCGTTCGAGATCCTTCGAACGACCGCCTCCGCCCGGGACCCGCGCCGCGAGCGCTGCTGGGTGCGTGGGCTGTCCATGGTCGATGGTCTGCCAGTGCACGTACCCTTCGAGCTGGTCGGTTTCGACCTGCGCAGCGAGGCACGCTGGGATCACGCCGCCTACACAATGTCCACGGTTGGCCTGGGCGCAGGGGAGTCAATGGCCGAGGCGACCCTTCATGCAATGCTTGAGGTGGTCGAAAATGACGCGACGGCTATGGTGGACGTGTTTGGCCAGCTGTCGGGCTTTGCGCGACCGCTGGTGTGTCGCTCCGGTCGCCACGAGCTGCTCGACGACCTCGTCGCCAGAGTGCAGGCCGCCGGGTTCGAGTGCTTTTTCGCCGATGTGTCCGGCCATGTCCGCCTGCCCACAGTGGCTGCCTTTATCGCCACGCCGGGGGGGAGCCACGCGGGCGTCGGCGCACGCGGCTTTGCCGGGTTCGCATGCCGGCTTTCGCCCGAGGCGGCGGCGTTTGCGGCTCTGCTGGAAGCGGTTCAATCCAGACTGACCCTAATTGCCGGCGCTCGCGACGATCTTTCCTTCGAGGATTATCGGCACGGGTGCCTGATCAAGCGCCCGAGAGGCCATGCACGTGCTATTGAAGACATGCCGCGATACGACCTGCCTGCCGACGCGACGTCGATCGAAAAACTCGATGTCGTCCTCAGCGCGAACCTGCGGGCGGGCGCTCACGACCTCATAGTCGTTCCGCTGGGCGGTCTCTCCGATTGTGTAAGGGTAGTGCGCGTTCTGGTGCCCGGTCTGCAGGCGGCCGCCGGACATGGCGTCGTGCGGATGGGGATCGATGCTCTCGAGGCGCTGTGGTCGCCGCAAGAGGCGGCGCCATGAAAGCGGTCGTCTTCGCCGGCCCCAGCATTTGCGGCATGGAGAAGGGCGATTTGGCGGAAGTCGATTTGCGCCCGCCTGCAGCTTGCGGCGATATTCTTCGCGCTTGCCGCGATGGCGTCTCAAGAATTGGCATAGTCGATGGCGTTTTCGAATCGTGCCCGTCGGTCTGGCACAAGGAGATATTGTTTGCCCTTGCCCTGGGTGTCGAGGTTTCCGGCGCGGCCAGCATGGGAGCTTTGCGGGCGGCCGAGTGCCATCGGTTCGGCATGCAGGGGGTGGGAGTCATCTTCGAACAATATCTTTCCGGGCAAAGAATCGCCGACGCCGATGTAGCCGTCCTGCATGCTCCGCCGGAGCTCGCCTACCGGCCCCTTACGGTGGCGCTCGTGGACGTCGAGGCTACCATCGCGCAATTGTCGGGTCTGAAATTGCTGGTGGCTTCGCAAGCCCCGGCGCTGCTTGCCGCCGCACGGGTGCTGCATTTCAAGGAGCGGACGTGGTCTCGCATTCTTGACGTCGCAGGCTTCGACCAACGCGCCACGGAGATGCTGGCGCGCAATCTGCAAAGCCATACGGTCAGCCAGAAGACGCTCGACGCCAAGGAACTGATAAAGCGCCTGGGCATGGCCGGGACCGCGCCGCATGCGATCACCGCGGCCCAACTCAATCGAACGATCTATCTCGACACGCTGCAGGCAACCATCGCTGCGCCCGCGCCAGTCGGAGGCCTTGGCAAATGAAACGCAATACGCTCGCCGACGATGTCACGGGGCGCATCACCCGCATCGCAATGCAGGTTTCGTCCGATCTGCTGACGGCGGGGCAATCCGACATGAAACTTGCGTATCAAAATCTCTTGCAGGCCTTTCCGGCGGAGATGGAGGTTCAAGTCTTTGCCGATCAGACGAGCGTCGCGGACGTCGAGTCCTGGCTGGCCGGCCTCAATCTGTCCTGCCGCGCTGCCGTGGCCGGACGTCCTGGCGGGGAGGTGACGGATACCCTGTCGTGGATACGCGACGCTTTTCTTCGAGGCGAGCAGGACGGCAGACGAAGCTACGTAAAATGTGTCATCAGCGCGGACCGAGGCGACCAGGCCGACTGGATTTCAGCAATCGACGGAACGCCCGTCGTGCCGGTGCCAGACACCTACCTCGAGGGCGGGGACAGCCTTGTCGGGCCGGATTTTCGGCTGGTCGGGAAAAGCGCGGTGGACAGCACCGGCAGTCAGATCGCCAAGTACCTTTGCAAGCCGGCAGTCGCGGTGGCGCGGCTGGGCGCCCTGGACACCAGGCCGCTCACCGTTGTGGGTTATTTCCCCCAGGCCATCCGCGACAAAGTCAATTGGATAAGATTCGAGATTCAGCGGCGAATGCAGACAACGCACGGCTTGGCACCGTTGGCGGTCGCCACTCCACCCACCTTGCCCATCTCGGTCGCCCTGATACGCGCCTTGATCGCCACGATCACCGATCTGCTGCTGAACCGGTTGACCCAGAGCTGGCTTCATACCGACCAGGTTGTTTCCGTGACCGGCCGCAAAGAGGCTGGAACGAAGGGCACGTTGCTGGTCGCGCAAATCATATCGATAGGAAACGGCGGCGAATCGGAAGCTCCAATGGCCGACTGTCTGAGTGCGCTGTCGGACTATCTGCGTGGCAGCGGCTACAAGGTGATCAACAACCCCACAAGGTATACAAAAAAGGCACCCTTGGCCTACAACAACACCATTGTCCAGACCTGTCCAGACATCGTGTGGCTTCCACAGTTCAATGGCGAATTTGCTGATACCGATGCGGCAAACCGAAAGATCTGGAGCGACCTCGGCTTCGAAGTGAGGCCTGTGAACGGCTGGATGGCCTTCCACGAATCCGCGGGAGCCATCCGCTGCGCAACCAACGTGCTTGAGCGGCCGTAGTCTCATCTTTCGGGACGCCGCAAGTCCCCCTGTATCTCCGTTCGACTTGAGATACCTTGACTGCGGCCGCGAGCTCGGCAACGTCGGAGCAGGCGGTGAGCGCGGCGATCAAGCGCCTCATGGCCGCTATCAAGATCAGAAGCAGGAAGACTCAAGCCGTCCGGCGGGTCGCCACCTGGGCAGCAGCGGGAGCGCCTCGCGTTGCTCGCTGTAACGGCCGTGTCACGGCTGTCGTCCTAACGCTGTTGTCCTAATCCTTTGTCCGGGACGCCCGCTCCCAGCGCTCGCCCCAGCCGAAGTTTCGCTTGGGCCTGGATGGCCCGGGAGGACCAATGCGCGACACGCTCTATGAACCGCTTTCGGCAATACCGGCCGCCGCCGGCCTCGCCCGACTGCCAGTCAGCCGCAGGCAGGTCCTCGCGTTTCTGGCGGCTGCGCCTGCGCTACCAGGCCTCGCCGACGCATTCGCGGCCGAGCGGCGCGATGACGGCCAGCTCGCCTTGCGTTTCGATCTGTCGGCCGACGGTCGCGAATTGCAGGTCGTCCGCGTCGAGAAAAATCAGCCGGCGAGCGGCTTCGAAATCCTGAAGCTCAACCTTGAAATGTTCGGGCCGGAGGCGTGGTTCGATCTCGGCGCTCCGCCAGCGGACGCGCGTACGCGCCAGCTCTATGTCCGCAACATCGCCTATGGCGATCTGATCAACCGCAATATCGAGTTGTTCTTCGAAAACAGCGGCGCATGGAAGGTTCGCCTGCTCACTGACGCCTGGCTCGACAGCAAGGGAAACTCGCTGGAGTACAAGACGGAAAGTCCGGTCTTCCTCGACGATTTTGTCAGCGGTCGGGCTGAACTGGTCGAGACGCTCCCGGCATCGCGCCTGACCCAGACATTTCGGCGGATGCTGGAGGGTCGCATCGACGCCGGCGCCGGCCGGGAGGATGTGCTGGTCGGCCTGAATTCACAATTCCAATGGCATCTGGCCGCGCTTCAAAGGAAGTTCACCGTCTTCGGCGGCCAGGTCGAAATCGCCGATCTTGTTGTCGGCTGGTACCGAGACGGCACTGCCGTGAGCGCGGATCAAGGGCCTTATCTTGCGGCGCTGGGCACGACCGCGTCGCTTGACAAGCTTGAGTTCGGCGGCCGGCAAGCGCCGCGCATGCGCCTTGTTCGCCCGCAGCCCGCTCGCGCAGCCGGCTGGCAGGTGGAGATCCGCCGCGGACCTTCCGCGCTGAAGCCGAATACGTATCAGACCGTGACGCGCATCGCCATCGGAGGGACCGAGACGGAGTTCTGGCGAGATGGTGCCCGCGTTGCCGGGCCGATCGCCATGGAGCGGTCGGTGGCGACCGAGACAGCGATCGTCTTTCCCGACAAGTCGGCTTCCCGTTCGAAACGGACAGTTCGCACCGTATTTTCGGCAAGGTCCACGAGCGATCCCAAGGGCGAGGGAAGGACGATCGACACGCCGATTGGCCGCGTCCGCGCTGACGGCGCATCGGAGCCGGCGCAACCGGACGGGCGGGGGGGCGCCCAACCGGCCGCTGTCGGTCCCGCGGCGACGCCGCAGGACCCCGCCCACAGTCTCGACGAATTCGGCAAGATAGCGCTGGCGGCGTGCGGCGATCGTTCGGCGGTCGCGGACCAGACGGCCTGGGTCGTCGCCGACAGCGATCCCAAGGCGCGATCCTTGCGCCGCGCCGCGATCGATCTCGAGCTGCTTGAGGCGGACGCCGCATTGCCCGACGTCAGTCATAGCAGGCTGCTGTTCGACCGTGCAGAATTGCGCCTGGCATTTTCCGATGGCCGGGAGTTGGGCGGCCTGATTGCCGAGGCGCCGGTTCCTGAACGCTCCAGCTTCATCTGGCTCGACGACCGCGACGGAACTCAGCGTCAGGCAGCGCTTGATCTCGGGCGCGCCACCCTTGCCGCCGCTCGCGACTATGACCAGATGCGCCTGCGGTTCCGCTTCCGTGACGTGGCTCTGGCATTCACGCCGCAACCGATGCTGTTGAATGGACGCGCCGATTGCGGCGTGTTCGCCACCCAAGGTTCCGAGCCGGCAGGCTCGGCGGATGGAGAGGGGCGGGCCCAACCAGAACCGGTGCGCATCGATACGCGCCCGGTTCTGGTTGTCGAATTCGATCCGCAACATGTGATGGAAGAGGCAATCTTCCTGCCCGAGCCGCCACCCTTGCCGGACGTGGCCCTGGACCCGGGAGAGCAAAGCAAGCTTGCCAACGCCAGCGATGAGAAGGGCCGCCAGGCGATCCAGGACGCGAAGGTCGCCAAGGAGGAGAAAGACGCCCAGGACAAGAACGATCACCCGTTCGCCGATTTTTGCGCAATCTTCGCGAAGGCCGAAGAGACCAAGCTGCTTTCTAAGGCGCAGAGGATCTACATCGGCCCGGACGGCCTTGATCCCGACGCGTTCGAAGCCGCGCGCAAGCTGCAGGCCCTCTCTCTCGGCCAGACGATCCAAAACGCCGTCGATCAACTTGTCGACATACAGGCGCGCGATCAGATCGCCGCTATCCTGGCTTCGGCCGCCGCCAACGCGGCTCACACGGAATTCAAGCGGCCGATTACCGATCGCGGCCTACGCCTGGCGTTGGAAAGCTCCGTCGAGACCAGCCTTCCGCTCTATGCCCTGTTCAGGAGCTTCTATCGCGACCTGATGACCGGGGCAGCCAAAGTCAGGCCGGCGGAGCCGCCGCTGCCGGAAGAGTCCGCGTCCGAATACTTCCATCCAAACAACCGCGACGGCGTCGCGGAGAAGGATCTGGCGCGGGCAGGGCGGCGCGATACGGATGCGCGCGAGAAGTTCAGCGATTTCGCGGCCGGTCGCGACGATATTCCCGATATCGTCGAGGCCCGTTTATCCGGACCGACACGGCTTGCCTTCCGCCTCAACTGCAGGCCTGGCGTGGGCGACGGCAGCGACTCCAACGGCCTCGCCGCCACGCCCGCGGCGTCATCTGCCAGACCTGGAGCGGCAGGCGTCGCCTTCGACGGCATGCCATTCACCTTTGCCGCGCTTACCGACTGGTCGCACCACGAGCCGGCAGTCACCCGCCGCGCCGAAAAGCTCTTTCGCGAACTGCCCAGCGGCGTCCTTGCCCCGTTGGGCGAGCAGGCCGCAGATCTCGACGACCGGCACATGCTGGACTACCAGAGCCTAAGCGCCGGAGAAGACATCACCGGCGCCCAGCGCATGGCCGAAATCCGCGCCTCGCTCGCCAAGGCGCCGAATGCGCTCGAGACGGCAATCGAGATTCCGTCGCGGCTGCTGTTGTCGACAGCGCAGGATGCCGTCTGGCAGACGACGCGGCGGTTTCCCATTCCGGAGCCGGACACGGCCTTTGCCGATCCTCCCGCTGTGCTCGAGGCAGGTCGCGAGGTTGTGGAAACGGGCGCGCCGATCGCCTCCCACAGTCGGGATCTGTGGACCGCGCGTTTGCTGATCGAAGACGTGCAACCGGGCCTGCGCGTGGTCGGCACGCCAGATTACCGCCCGATGGCCCTCGAGCCGGCGACGCGCGACAGCCGCGCTTTGTTGCCGGGTCATTTCGCGCCGCCGCGCGGGGCCTATGCGCCATGGTTCCTGGGCAAGGAGCAGGCGGCGTCCGGCGCATCATCGCCGCGCGATGCCTTTGTCGAGCGCTTTGGCGATCCGGACAA
This sequence comes from Mesorhizobium sp. CA5, assembly GCF_020165105.1. Classification (NCBI taxonomy): domain Bacteria; kingdom Pseudomonadati; phylum Pseudomonadota; class Alphaproteobacteria; order Hyphomicrobiales; family Phyllobacteriaceae; genus Mesorhizobium; species Mesorhizobium sp. CA5. Next base: position 221,254 of record NZ_JAIUHJ010000008.1, read on the forward strand.
GAAATGGGAGGGGGTCTCCGACGAGGCGTTCTGCGCCGCGGCTAAGGAGTTCCAGCCACCAAGGAAGCTTCGGCTGGTCGATTGGCTTTGCCGCCGTCTTGGCATCCGCTCGCAGACCGAGCGGGATATCGAATTCTTCCGCACCTCGCTCGACGCCTATGACCGGCACGAACTGATGCTCTTGACATCGGCCTTTGGCCTGCCTGTCACCGGCAAGCGCCAGGCGGTTGGCGACAACGTCGAATTGTCGGGAGCTCTGGTCGACGGCTCCGGCCAATTCGAGCCCGGCGCGGAGTTCGCGCTGCTTGACGGCCGCGCCGATGAGGCGATCTACCGACCGGTCGCGCTGAACGCCACCGAGCTGACGCTTTCGACGCTCGGCGGCTCGTTCTCCCACGACACTCATTTCAACCCGCCGGCGACGGCGCTCGACATCGACGGCCTTCCCTTCTTTAATGGCATGACCATCGAGCGTTGGCAGCACGACATCGTGCTCAGCCGCGACATCCGCGCCGAGGTCGTCTATAAGGGTTATCTGTTCCCGCTTGGTCATCGGGCTTCGCTGGTCAAGCTCACCGAGCGCATCTTCCTGTTGACCAAGAACCAGGGCTACAAAGCGCTGCTGCGCCAGCGCATGTTCCTGCGCGTCGGCAAGCCCGAGAAGCAGTATCCAGCGGTCGGTCAGCCCAACGCCGGCCGTCAGTGGTGCGCCAGCCACGTGGAAATGCTCACCCGTCGCACACCCGATATCGTGGATCCGACAACGCCGGTGGGGCCACTCCCAGGAGACAGCCAGGTTGGTCCCAACGGCATGCTCTCGCTGGGCGACCAGCCAGGCCTGGCGTTCTGGCCGAAGGTCGATCTCACAGATCAGGGCATCATCTCTTTCCAGTTCACGCTCGACGGCAAGAAGACCTCGATGCCGCTGCTGTTCCTGGACAATGTCGCGGCGACCACGCCGGCGGCCGTGCGCAAGGCCGCCGAGTACTACAACACCAACCAACTTGTGCGTCGCGACATGCCGCTGCATGGCCAGAAGCTGCGCTTCGCCGAGGAGAAGGAGAGCGGCGATACGACGTTCGCCACCGATCGGGTGATGGTGGTTGCGCAAGGCCGGCAAGCTCCAGGCGGAAGCACTTGGGAAGGCGACAATACCCTCTACGAGACGACAGGCGTGCTCGAGGGCGCCGAGCAGCCGCCATTCTACCCGGCCGTCGATATCGCCGACATCCACATCGAGCAGGTGGAGCGCTTCACGGGTTCTGGCACCAAGCCGACCAGCGTCCGCTACGACGGGCATTTCCTAGCTCACGGCTTTCCGCGCGAGGAGGGGGCGGTAAAGGACGCGAGCGATGTGGCGGCCGCGGAAAATCCCGTCGAGGTGTTCCTCGACCTCACCTCGCCGGTAAAGCTGGACATGGCCGGCAGCGGTGACCGCTCGGGCGGCATTGCCCGTCCGAATTCGATGATCCAGGCCCTGTCCCGAAGCAAGGGACCGCTCGGAGCCGATGAGCCATCCATCGAGCGTCGTCCGCCTTCCACCATTGTATCGATGGCCAAATATTTCAGCAGCGCCGTCCCCGAAAAGACCGCCGGCGCTGCGCCGGCGGCGCCCGGCGACGGTGCTTCCGCGCCAGCCAAGATGGACGTGTTCAAGGGCTTCTTCTCGTCGGACGCCAAGCTCCTTGGACTGATCACGCTCAAGGATCTGATGTCATCCTTCGATCTGGCCGGCGCCGACCTGCCGCTTCTGAAGGAGGCGATCGAATTCGGCTCCGCGTTGCAGAAGACGACCTCGGATGCCCTGGCGCTTGTGCGCACCAACGTGCTTCTGCCGCTGCGAACCGCTATCGATGCCATCGCCGCGCAATGGGATGCGCTCGACCAGCGCCTGCAGGCCGAGCAGAAAAGGCAGGCCAAGCTCATCGGTCAGGATGTCCAGATCATCTCGATAAAGACGTACTTTCCCGAGATCGAGGATGGACTTGCCGGCCTGCGGCGTCTGCTCGACGACGCGCTGGCGGAGAACGATCTCCTCAAGCTGCCCAAGAAGCTTTCGGCCGTCTACGAGGCGGGCAAGCGCTTCGCGCGCGTGCTTTCCGCGCTTGCCGCGAACGCGCCCGAGCGGGTGCAGGAGGCAGTGCGCAGTTCGCTGGTCGGCGGGATATCGGGTATCCTGGCAGCCAAGACTGCTCTCGAGACCGCGCTGACCAAGATCCAGGCGGTGGGCCAGGGCGATGCGCCGGCAGCGGTCGCCGCGGTGGCGGGCGAGCTCATAGCCTCCGTCAAGTTCTTCGACGACATTATCCCGCTGCCGGTGCCGGTTCCCGATCTGGTTGCGGCGGTTCGCGTCGTCGCTGATCCGACGCCGGCGGATATCGAAACCGCGGCTCAGGAAACCGCCGCCCTGCTTCGCGGCGCGGTTTCCACTGATGTCGGCGGCTTGCGGGATGCTATCGGGAAAGCAATCGGCGATCTGGCGACAGGCGCCGCAACGCCGGAAGCGGCGACGGCCGATCTGGCCAAAACGATCATCAATGCCGCCGCCGGCGCAATCGACGGAGCGCTTGACCACGTCAAGGACAATGTCGACGAGCCTTACCGGTCGAGACTCGTGGCGGAGGTCGAGGTCTATCGCGCCCGGTTGAAGCTGGTCGGCGATGGCGTTGGCAAGAGACCGATAAAGCTGCCTCCCGCACTGTCGCAGTTGATGACCACGCTGACCCGCCTGCAGGACGGCGGAAAGTCCGTCGTCTCGTTTGTCAGCGCCGTCAAGAACAGTGATATCGAGGCGGCACTCGCTGCCTCGGGGTCTGCGGCGCGTCAGCTGTTCGGCGTCGAGGTCGACCTGAGCAACCCACTGACAAAGTCGGCGGGAGAGGCTGCGAACGCCATCGACACGCTGGCCAGGTCGCTTGGTTTCACCAGCGACAGCGCGCAGCAATGGCCGACCGATGAAGAGGTCGAAACGGCGGTGATGGCGGATCTGCCGGACACGCTGCCGGCTTCGGGCAGCGCCCTCATGAAGCTCGCCAAGGCCTGGCAAACCGCCGGCCAGCTCAACTCGGACCTTGCTCTCGCCAGAACCGCGTTCACCGACCACAAGGACGAGCTGCCATTGCCGCTGCAGCATGATGTCGACGGCGTGCTGTCGGATACGCAGACGCTCGCCGGTGCCGTCAGAGGGCAGATCGGCGAGGCCTATCGGCACACCGTGCATCTCGGGCAGGGGCTTCAAATGGCCTCGCGCTCTTTGCGCGACTTCGAAAAACTGAGCCCCGCAAATGGAGATACGCCTGATCTGGCAAGGCTTCTGCAGCGATTGGAAGCAGCCCGCGCGATCGTCGAGAGTGGTGTGGACGGCTTGTTCGATACCCTGCAGGCGATCAGCGAGGCCGTGAAGGCCTACATCACCGGCAAGCCCAACAATGCGGACGCCTTGGGCCTGGCGTTTGCGGCAAAGTTGGGTGCCAGCGCAGACATTCAGAACGCCGTCAAAACCGTAGAGGCATCCCTGAAATCCGCTCAGGCCGAAATTGCCGGCTACCTGACACTTGCGACAAGCGCGCTGTTGAAGTTGCTTGCAAACAGCTGCCTTCTGACCACCGCCGGCATCGCGGCGCTCAAAAAGATATTCGCCGATCTGCCCAAAGTGCTCGATCCCGAGCGCCAAAGGGTGGTTGATGCGCTCGCCGCCCTTGAAGCGGCGATACCGGCGGACCTGCCCGAGAATTTCGGGGTCGGCATCGATCCGCAAACGATCGCCGATTTTCTCGCCTTGACCGTCAAGAAGGATACGACGGTCGAGAAATTCTTCTTCGGCGGCGGGGCGGCCGAATTCAACGCCGTGCGGGACAGGCTGCGGGCCGCTGAGGCAGCCGCCATGTCGGCATACCGCAGCCTGTTCGAGCGCGCCTCGGCGCTGCCCAAGCCTTTGCAGGACAAGGCCTTTCACCTGGTTCAGCCTGCCTTCGCGTTATTGGCGACCGGCTATGCCGAGATCGTCCGCGCTCGGGACAAGGTGCTGGCCGACCCCTCTTTGGCTAAGGGCCTGGCAAAAGGGCTGGTTCGCGAGGCCCTCGTGGTCGAGCCCGATCCGACTTTCCCGCACGATGGCGACAAATCAGACCGGTTGGGACAGGAGGCCGGTTGGATAGCCGACGCGGCGGCGGCGAGCGATTTCAGTCAAGTGAACATTCGCCAGGAACTGTCCGCGCTGCTGGAAGGCTGGCGCAACCACGCCGCCGCGCCGCAGGTGATCGCCAACAATCTCAAGCAGCTCGTCGTCAAGGCAACCAGCGGCGACATTTTGAGCATGATCGACGTCGCGGCGCTGCGGGACGAGATCGAGGACGCCCTGGCCAATCTGGTTCCACTGCGCACCACGCTCGCCTACGACCTGAACCTGGCGTCGGGCGGCGGCACGGCCGAAGGCGAGATCTTCCAGCTTCTTCCGGGGACAAAATTCGACGTTGCCGTGCGGGTCGACATCGACCTGCTCGGCCAGGATCCTGTCAGGTTCCGCGCCGACGCGAAGCTCGGCGCCTTCCAGGTGAACCTTCTGGGCGGCATCTTTGATGCCGTCACGCTGAGATTCCGCGGCGCGTCCTTCCTGATCGAAGACGGGGGCAAGCCGTCTTTCGACGTCGACTATGACACCTTTGAGATCGGCGATGAGCTCAAGTTTGCCCAGCAGCTGCAATCCTTCCTCAGCCCCAGCGATAGCGGCTTCTACCTGCAATCGCTGGACGGACAGCCGGGTATTGAGGCCGGCTACGGCCTCAACCTCGGGACCATCCAGCTCGGGGGCATCTCGTTCTCCAACGTCTCGCTGAACGTTGCGGCGCTGTTACCGTTTACCGACAGCGAGGCGCAGTTCCGCGCGTCCCTGGCGCGGCGGCTGGCGCCTTTCACCATCAGCGTGCCGCCCTTTGGCGGGTCCGGCTACTTCGCCATCACCGCCAATGCCAAGAGCATCGTCGGCTTCGAGGCGTCGTTCGAGTTCGGCGGTAGCGCCGACTTCTCCTTCGGGCCGCTGGTTGCTTATGGCCGCATCATGAGCGGCTTCTATATCCGCACTCAAACGCTCCCCAGCGGCAACCGGGTGACCGACCTCTCCGGCACGTTTTTCGCCGGCGGTGCCGCCAGCATCTGGATATTCAGCTGCTATGCCTCGCTCTACGTCAAGCTCGGCATGAAGGCGGGCGGCGCCATGGAGGGCGAGGCGATCTTCTCGTTCTCCTTCTCCATGGGCATCGTCGACTACGACTACAGCGTGCGCGTCTCGAACAGCCAGCCGGCAATGGGGTCCCAGCAGGCCGCGCTCGATTCTTCGACCCGCTTTGCAGACGCTGACGGCATTGATCCGATCATCACCGGTTCGGCAGGCCGGCCGGCCGACGACCGAGGCTTCGACACTGGAGCCCTGGCTTCGACGGTCTGCGCCGCGGCCGATCCGGTCAAGTACTTCGCCTATTTCGACCATTCGCTGCTGGAGGATGCTTTATGAGCGCCATTTTTGTTCGACCCTTCCTGCGGGTCGTCGCGGCGGGCCACGCCGGCAACGGCAAGTCCAGGCTGACGCTTGTCGCAACGCCTGAGCCAGTCGAGGCGGGTGAGGAGGCGAGCGGTTTCCTGTTGTCGGACTGGCCGCGGGAGATGGCAAAGCTTCTGTCGGGCGGCATCAAGCTGCCAGGCAGCGCCAAGACGCCCGGCCGCTTCGAGGTCGAGATTGCGGTAGCGCCAAGGCAGAACCAGGCCCAAGACAGCGCGACCGGTTGCTGGACCGCGGCAGAGCCGGACACGGGTGCCGTCGGCACCGTGATGGCCTCCGCCGGGCTCGCCAAGCTCGGCGGTCCGGACAAGCCGGTTTGGGCCGACATCAATGCCGTCTGGAAGGAGGCCTTCGAGGGCCGCGGCGCCGGCGACCAGGCATGGGAGGACCTGCGCGATCTTGTCGCCCGCTCGTTAAGCGGCGGAACCTTCAAGGTAGACCCGACCGACGCCGCCGATCCGGCCGCGCTAGACAATCGCGGCCTGATGCGCGCGTCCGTCCAGGACTCAACGCAGCCCGTCGAGATCAAGACCATCATCCCCTCCAGGCAGAGCGATCTTGCCTTTCGCCTCAGCACGGAATGGGCGCGCCGGGTGGCCGACAGGATCAGGCAGCCTGATACCGATGACGCGGGCCCCGACACACAATCGGATGCCTCAGCCGACGTCCCGAAAACAACCTCTGCGGATGTGGACAAGGAATATCACGACCTCAAGACCGGCGAGCTGAAGGAAGTGGTCTCCGCCACCGAGGCCGATCGGAAGACGGCCGCGCAACGCTTCAGTGAAGCCAAGGGCCGGGCGCTGAGCCGAATCTGCAAACCCGTGACGCCCACCAGACCGCCGGTTCAGGACTCCGGCAAGCCTGATCCGCAGACGCGCGCAGCGGCGGCCAAGACCCAGCTCTATGGCGGCTGGGCGCAGAGCGCCTCGTCGACGGGCGAAGCCGCGGCACGCCAGGAGCGTGTTGCCCAGACATTCTATGCGCTGCAGGGCGATCCTGGGTTCGCGCGTCTTTTTTGCCTCGCGATCGATCTTGAAGTCAGCAGCTGGCCTCTCGATGACGCCTATTTCTTCCTGGCCGCCGAAGCTGACGGTCCCAGTCGCAAGACGCCACTCGTCTGGTCCGCCGCCAAACGCAGCGGCAACGACCATTTCTGGCCGGTGCCCAAAGACGAGATCGACGTTCCGCAAACGATCCTTGGCGACAAGGACTGGGATCCTTTCATATGGCCTCAGATCGCCAACCTTGATCAGTTCGACGGGATCGCCTTGATGGGCGCCGGCGCCAGCTCGAAACCGGACGAGAACAATCCGCGTTTCGATCTGGTCTCGCTCGACATGCGCCGGGCGATCGAACCGACGGGCGACGACACCGTCGCCGACGCCGGCAAGAGACCGAACGGGTTCAACACCGCCGGATTTATCATTCTTGACCGCTTGCGCGCGGAAGAGGCAATCCGCACCGCCGCGCGCACCTCTGTCCAAAGCGAAGCGAAACCTGAAGATGCAAGCAAACGTGCGCGCGCCCTTTTGTTCGCAGATGACCTGACGGTCGGACGACGACTGGACGTCGCCGTAAAGGGCAAGGCAGGGGACCGCTGGCGCAGTCTCATGCACCGCACGGTGAAGTACGACTTCCGTGTCGGCGGGAGAGCAAAGCCCAGCGTTGCCGCGGCGCTCGATAAGCTCGTGGGCGCCGTCGGTTCGCCAGAAAGACATGATCTTGACGCGGCGAGCATGACCTTTCCGTCGCGCCTGGTGCCGCGCGGCGCGGCGGACGGCGACAATCATGTCGACGCAGTGGTCGAGGAGGCGCTCGCGCAATGGGATGGCACGCCCATGGCGGTGCTCTGCGCCCCGCAGCGGGAACCGTCGAAAATGTCCACCCGAAAGCTCTTGCCGTTCAGGCGGACGCTCAGCCTCCCGGACGCTATGACCGATCGAAATCTACGACCGCCGCCGCTTCGCTACGGGGCGGGCTACCGTTTTGCCATGCGCTCCACCTTCCTCGGCGGCCGGTCGATCTCTTTGCGTGAGGACGGCGGACATCTCAAGCGTCGTTTCGACACCGCGCAACCCCATGACATGGAGGGTCTGCTCGCTGTACCGGCCCGGCTCGACGGGGTCCAGGAAGCGGCCTCGCTTCGACGGTTCCTGCGCCACGAGGCCATCGGCCATCCAGATATCATGCTGTCGGCCGACACGGCGTTGAAGAACCTCGCGGCGGTCGGCTTCGAGCAGGCTGATCGCGCCCTGCTGCGCGTCGACAACTCCGATTCGGTCAGTGAGCCGGGCTACATCGCAGGCGCTCCCTACCGACCGTCCAATCAGCGTGCCCGCCCGGATGCAACACGGCGTATCGTTGTCCCGCCGACGATTTCCCAGGACGATGCGGCCAGGCACGGCCTTTTCGACGTTGGGAACATCGCCGAACGGCTGAAGGGCGGGCTGCGCGATGTCCGGCGCGACCGGCAGCTGACGGTGGCAAACCCCGACGGAACGACAACCACCACATTGGCCGGATACCCGATCGCGGTCACGCGCAAGCCGTTCGGCTTTGGAACGACAGAGGCGGAACAGGCGCGCACCATCATCCGCTCGGGCAGTCAGGCGCAGGGTGAGACGGTGTTTGAGCCTGGTCGAGATGCCGGCCAGCGCCTGCCCTTCCTGCCCGATCCCGCGGCTGAATTCTATGTGCTCAGGCTCAAGCATCGCGGCACGGGCGAGTATCTGGAAGGCGCGCTGACCACGCCGGTATACGACCACGGCTTGGCCGACTGGCCGAACGCGCGGCCCTTGTGCATCGAGATCGCCCGGGCCGGGAGCCGGCCGACCGCTGCATCGGCCGCGGAGGTTCTCAAGCTTGCGGCATCCCCGAACGCCACGCTTTCGCTTGACGGAAAGCTCAACAAGCCTGGCGCGCGCGTCAAAGTGGTTCAAATGGCGCTGGCGCCCTCCGATGACTTCACGCTGGAGGTCACATGCGTGCCGTCGCCGGAGCGGATGGCGAAGTGGTTCAGCCTGCCCGAAGCCCTTGGCGCGCTGTTGAGCCCGCTCGGCAAGCCGGTCGACGACAAGACGCTCGAGGATCTTTTCGGCAAACCGGCCGCTGATGAATTGAAGGCCTGCGTGGCCGCTCAGGCAGCGGCCACCGATTGTCACTGTTCGCTTGGCGGGCATATCGGCGCCAATGACGACCTGCTGCTCAAGCTGTCTGAACTTTTGCTGCAGCAGATGAGCTGCGTGCGCCCGATCCCCGAACTCGCCGCCGTCGCTTCGATACGCGCGGCCTGCGTGACCAGCCGGCCGGTCCAGACGCCACAGTGGGGCGCATCGCCATTGCCGGAGGGTTTCGACGACGCCATCGCGGCCGTCGAATGGATTGGCGAAGATCCCACGACCAGGCAGGCCGCGCGAAATCTCTTTGGAGCGCCGCAAGCCATCCGGCCCGCGCCAGTCGAGGAGAGACAACAGGGCAACGGCATACGCAAGCGGGATGCTCTTGAATTGGCAAAGATTGTCTTCAACCCTCGTTCGGACCAGGGCTCGAAGGAATACCTGCTCACCGGCGCCATCGCCCTCGATCTGACCGACGCCGACAGCTTCGAGATCGTCGCCGAAACGGTCTCGCCGCGCAGTTCCGTCATGGACGACACCAGCCGCCGCCGCAGCCTCAAGGCAAGGCGGGCAGGCCGCTGGCCCAGCATGCTCGACGCCGCCGGACAGCGACGGTTTCTATCGGTGCAGGATGTCTATGGCTTCGCCGGCATCGACGACAGCAACCGCGTCAGCCTCAAGCGCTCACAAGTCACGCTGCTGCGTTGCGAAGCCTTGCCGGTCGAGGGCGCCACGCCGCGCTGGCCGCGAAGGGACGGGGTATCCACCATCAGCCTGGCCATGGTGCATGAGGCGGCTCGGCGCGGCGTCGTTGTCGTCGACGGGCCCGACAAAGCGCGCTTGATGTTCAAATCCGATCAGGTGCACACATTCCCCGACGCCAAGGCCAGAAAACTGCTGGTCAAGGCAGTGGCGTTTTCGCGCTTCGCCGGCGATTGGCAGACGGCGGATCGCTGGCGCGGGCCGAACGAAGCCAACCTGCAGCAATTGGGGCGACGCCAGCCGCTCAACCGCGCGCAACAGATCCGCGAAAGCGCGCAGCACGAGGTCTGGCTTCCGGCGAGCGCGCGTCCGGCCAAATGCGTTGTGCGCTCGCCCATGCCGGTGTTCCGCACGGAGCGGCTGACGGTCGACGACGGCGGCGTGGCGGTGCACACGCTCAAGCGAAGCTCGGTTATCCGCGTCTACCTGTCGCGCGGCTGGTTCTCCTCCGGCGAGGAGGAGCGGTTGGGGGTCGTGGTCTGGCCGCCCAACCAGTTCGACAACCCCGACGCGGCGCTGGAGCACAAGCTGTGCGACTACTATGGGCGCAACGTCCAGCTCGAGCGACTGTCCGATGAATTTCTTGGCAGTCTCGGAGGCTTCATCACCCGCTGGGGCGGCGATCCGATCCGCTGGGACAGCGAACCAGACACCGAACCGCTGGTCGGTCCCCTCAACTTCGCCGACGTGGCCCATATCGTGGGCAAGCCAGGCAGCCCGCCTCTCGCTCCCGAGGTCGTCGCGCGGCTTACCAAGTCACCGCACGATCCGCGCATCGAGAAATCCGTCCTGATGCCGGTCGTCATACCCCCGGACGAGAACGGCACGCCGGCCCAGGACGGCGCTGACGCCAAGCCGCGGATCGAGATGGCGACGGTCAGCCTCGTCACTTACCAGCCGTGCTTCGATGCCGACCGGGAAGAATGGTTCGTCGACGTCGAGATCACGCCTGCAAAGTCGACCGACCCCTTCATCCGGCTTGGATTGGTCCGCTATCAGGCGCATGCGCCGGAGGATTTGCGGGTTTCGGAACCGGTGGTCGCTTGGAGTCAGATCCTGCCCGCTCGCACCGTAACTGTGACGCCGGTCGTTGAGATGAGCGGCAGCCTCAGTGTGGCTGCGACCGTCAGCGGTCAGGCCTCCGAGCGGGTCCGTCACCATTCGCGCTACGAAAAGACCGGTCATTCGATCTACAACGTCCTCGACAAGCCGCATATGCGCATGATGGTGGTTCATGAGACAACCGATGACAGGCGCCGGTTGCGGCGCACGCCTGTCGATCTCGCCGCGTACCAGGCGGTCGACACCGACCCGCACATCGAACATGGCATCGCGCACTGGACGCTGAACGTCTCTGTTCCTGCGGCGCGTCTCGCCGAGCTAGGACCTGGCCGGTTTTACGCCTATTTCGACGAGGTCGAGCGGCGAATGCCAGCGACCTATCCGAATGAGCCGATCAAGCCTGAAACCATGTTCAAGGAGAGCACGCTCGCCGAATCCGGCCCGCGCTTTTCGGCCAGGGTTCCGTTCAAGGCGCCAGGCGTCGATCTCAATGCAACCCAAACCGAACTGGGAGAAGCGAAATGAGGACGATTTGGATAGCCGCCGCGGTGGCGGCCCTGCTTTGGTCAGCCGCGGCTCGGGCCGATGACTTCGACGCCTATCGGGTCGCCTGTGACGATACCCAATCGAGCGCGGCACAGGCCGCGGTGGCAGAGGCGCGCGACAAGCTGACATCGGCCATCGACAGTCTCCCGCCGGTGAATTCGGCGATCGGCGCCAAGTTCCAGCGCTGGTTCGGGGGGCCGGAAGGCGATGACGACCCGGTCATCAAAAAAGTCTACACCGAAGTGCGCGGGTTTTTGACGTTCAAGTCGTTCTGGTGCCCGAACAAATCCATGCCGCAGGACGAACCTGGAACGTTGGCGTTTGTTCCCGACGGTTCGTTCTCTGAGGTCTTTCTGGAATCGGGATTCTTCGACTTGCCGGTCGCCGGCGCGAACTCGCGCGGCGGCGCCATCCTCCACGAGGTGTCGCATCAGGCGACCACCGCTTCGATCGTCGATAACGCATACGGCACCCCGGAATGCGAGGATATGGCGCGGGCGTCACCGAAATTGGCGCGGCGAAACGCCGACAGCCTCGAATATTTCGCGGAGGACGTCGCGGACGGCATTCCCTGAAATCGAAGCGACCCCTTTTGCGACGGGCCGCGCCAATGAAGGAAATCGGACCGAACCAACAAGACAGGAAAGGACGTGAAATGGGAACACTAAGCATATGGCATTGGCTCATCGTCGTTCTGGTGGCGATGATCTTCTTCGGCCGCGGCCGGATATCGGCACTGATGGGTGACGTCGGCAAGGGCATCAGGAGCCTGCGCCAAGAACTGCGCGGCATCGGCGACATCGAGGCCGGCACATCGGCATCGGAGCACGCGGCGGCGCAACTCAGCCGACACGACTGACCTGGGCAAGCGGCCCGCAATACCCATCACATTGGAATTCTGTTTGAGCACGGGAGCACTGACCATGAAACGCCTCGCGACTGCACTAGTCACCAGTTTGATCACGATATCCAGCGTTAGCGCCGGACCGGGCACCGTCACCGCCGTCAATGACGACAATGCCGACCTTTACGTATCGGTTTGGGACCTGAATACTGCCGATCAAAAGCAAATCTGGGATCGGCAAAGACTCAACGACAGTAAGCAACTGCCACTGACTGTCGAAATCGACGGCAATGGCCAAGCCAGGATCAAATGGACGAGCGTGCGAACCGCCCCGTCCGACAAGCCGAAGACGAAGGACGGGATCGCGGTGAACGAAAACGACAATTTCTACGTCGACACACGTCAATGAGGGGGCATGTGCGCTGCAGACGGCGCTCTTGGCACCTCGCCACGCCGGCAGCTACAGAACTCATGCAGAAGCCGTCTGATTGGGCCGCTACTGCTCGATTGCAGCCATGTTCTGGAAGCGTGAGCGATCCGCGGGTAAATACGGCCATCGACGGTGGCGCCGATGGCCGAGACGGTCTCGTCAGAGGCCAGCCGTGCCGGCGTGGCTCGATGCAGGTTATCGATGCCGGCGACGAGCGAGATCAGTTCACAGCCTCCCATCTAGAGGAATGTTCGAGCGATCTACGGCCGTGTCCTTAAAAATCTGCACTGACGCATTTATAGCAAGTTGACAGCGAATAGTTAGCTGTATCAAGACTATGCCGCTGTCCTCGAACTTACGACTTTAGCGACATCGTCAACTAGTTTTTCCCGCGACACCGCGTTAAGTGGCTTGCCACCAAGCCATTTTTCTGCGCAACATGATTAAAGGGGCTTCTGGGGGAAGAAGATGCAGTATCGGGGCCTTGGCAGCATTTTATTTGGTTTGAGTTTAGCTGGGTGCGGGACGACTGTGCCAAGTATCCAGGACTACCCCGCAAAACGGACCGACCTGCCTCTATTCATCCAAACGATTTCGGAAAGCGTCCGATGCCAAATTCAGCAAGCTGTCGCCGGTATCGTCAACGACGATAAGGAAAACGCTGCGCAGAATGGCGGGCGGGCCATACCGTGGTTCGACAACTGGGGGGTTAAATATAGCCTCCGCTTCCAAGTCGTGGAGACGGGCACGATCAATCCGAGCCTGATCTACAAGCCGGCAGCGTTCGGCAACACCCTCTTCACATTGGGCGCCGGCGGATCGGTGGCATCGACCGCCACAAGAGAGGTCAAGGAGAATTTCTACTTCTCCGTCAAGGACTTGGTGGCTCACCGGGCCTGCCAACCCGTGCGCAAGCCTGAAGATCGCCTCAAATCAGGTCTTATCAGTGACGATCTTGGTTTGCGCGCGTGGCTGGCGAGCTACATTCTGGCGACGGCGAGCGGAGCTGGCCGCGCTCCCGCCGACAAGAACACGCCAATTGAGAAAGAGGCGTTGACGGACCGCGTCAACTTCAAAGTGGTCGCCTCAGGCAACCTTAATCCGGGCTGGACGCTGAAAGTTCTCAACATCGATTCTAAGGGCGACCTGTTGTCGGCTAGCCGCGACCGTTCGCATGAACTCTTGATAACTTATGGTCCGATTGACCCCGGCACCGGAAAACTGTCCCAGACGGCTGGAGAAGAATTCTTCGCGTCCACCATCAAGAACGAATTGCAAAATCCTTGAGTAGGAGAGGGGCCATGCCGCGCAAAGTTTTCCTTCCTGGTCCGACGGATGATACGCGGACCGTATGTGACTGGGATCGGATCAATCAGGAGCTGTCCAACTGCAAAGTTGTACCGAAGGAAAAGCTGGCAAAGAACCTGCAAGCCGCTGTCGCCCGGCTGGACAATTCGATTGAGCGGGAAGGCGACATCCGGCTGTGAGCCGGGAGGGCAGTCTTGGCCGGTTTCGCGGCCAGGTTTAGAAGGCCTTCCTGTGCCTTCGAGGCGAACGGAGCTTTTGGGCTGGAATGCCCGCAGCTTCAAGGTTGAACCAGAATAGGCCCAGGGGGAGACGGAAAATGGCCTCCGCAACCAGATGGCCGGTGCTCGATGACGACACGCTGAGACGTTTCGTCATCCAGACATTCGGCCATACCCGGAGAACCCAGGATAGCCCGATTGCGCCGGACGTATGGATAGCCCTGATCCGCCGCGCGGAACGGATAGCCAAGGCACGCCATGCCGACAAGACGCCTCCTGACGACAAGGTCGACATCCTGATTACGCCGTGGCGAGGCGCCTCGCCAGGTGAAATCGCCGCCTATTTGCGCGCCGCACCAAAAGATCACGAAGACGCCGATGTCGAGATGGTCGCGTTAAACAACGGGTTTATCGTGGCGGCGGTCGATCTCGGGACTATTGTCCAAATAGTCATGCCGATGACCGACTGGTGGCAGAGCCTGTCAGATCGCTTCTGGACAAACCTCACTGACTACAAATCCTATTCTGACCTCGAGCGGTCGGGAGACCCTCTGTCCAAGATACTGAGCAAATGCCGCAATGACGGCATCCAGTATTTCAGGCTTGCGGCCGTGGCTGGGTTTGCCCAGGCCATAAAAGGGGCCAACGCCGCCGACGCAAAAAAATTGATAGCCATCGTGCGCAAGTTCGCGGACCTGTCCAGGAATGGCAGCGCCGAGGGAGCTGAAAGCTTCGGTCAGGATCAATTCGATCTGCCCTCGAAGCGAGCCGAGCCGAAGGCCGAGGATCTGATGAGCTTGATCTGGCCCTTTGAATACGCCTTTGCGGCGGCACTTGGTGGCTACGCCAGGCGCCGTCCGAGCGCCGAGGTCGAAACGCCATCGCCAGGTCCGGCTTCGCCGACGAGTTCGGATCGCAAAGCCTTGAAAGTCCTTCGCCAGCCGCATGTCTACGCCGTCAATCTCAATCGCCCCGCGGCGCCGATGCTGTTTGATTCCCGGCGCACCGTGAAGGCGGACGCCGCCCAGCGTCTGTTCGAGATCGATACCAGTGCAATGACTTATGCCGTTATCGACGGCGGGATCGATGCGCTCCACCCTGCGTTTTTGAACTGGGCTGACCCGAGCCTGGAACAGAGCATAGCCGGGGCGAAGGCCACCGACGAAGCTGAAGGCTTCGTGGTGACCATTGATCAAGCTTGCGGCCCACGTGAGAAGCTGGAGCGGCTCAAACGCTCGCGCATCGTCAAGACGTATGACTTCACCCGTCTCAGGCTGATCCAGAACGCGGCGTATTCGTCCAACAACGACAATCTGCCTCCGGAAATCGTCGGCATCCTCAACAACCCGGCCTTCGCGGACAACATCGCGCATTTGCGCATGCGCGGCGATTTCGCCAGGGACCTTGACTGGACAATCATTGAGCCACTTATCGAAATTCCGCACGACAGCGCAGACGCATACAAGGTGCCGCTGAGCAGCCACGGCACACATGTGGCGGGCATCCTTGCCGCCAACCTCGAGAAGCCCGAAGACATCCGGCAACCATTGATTGGCATGTGCCCAGACCTGAAGATCCTCGATCTCAGGGTATTTGACGACGATGGCCGTAGCGAGGAATTCACGATCCTGAGCGCGGTCGAATTCATAGGCTGGATCAACCGCAACCGCGACTACCCAGTCGTTCACGGGGCCAATCTGTCACTGGCACTGCGCCACTATGTCGATAGCTATGCCTGCGGTAGGACGCCGATCTGCGAGGCGTGCAACCGCCTTTCCGATTCCGGCACGGTCGTCGTGGTGGCGGCGGGCAATACCGGGTTTGACGCCGAGGCCAAGCAGCAGAGCATGGGGCGAGGCTACCGCCAGATCACCATCACCGATCCCGGCAACGCTGACGGCGTCATCACGGTCGGCTCTACCCACCGAAGGGATCCACACGCCTACGGGGTCAGCTATTTTTCGAGCCGCGGGCCGACCGGTGATGGCAGGCGCAAACCCGATCTGGTGGCGCCTGGCGAAAAGATCACGTCGAGCGTACCCGGCGGCAAGACCGAGAGCATGGACGGCACGTCGATGGCGGCTCCTCATGTCAGTGGCGCCGCGGTGCTGTTGATGGCGCGCAACCCCGAGCTCATCGGGCGACCGGCGCGCATCAAAGAGATTTTGATGCGGACGGCTACGGATCTCGGTCGCGAACGGGATTTCCAGGGCGCGGGGCTCGTCGACGTATTGCGAGCTCTACAATCCATCTGAAGGAGACTTAGCCATGGTGGTGTTCGAGGCCCTCAACGCCCTTTACGGCGACTGCCTCATCTTGCGTTACGACGATGGGCATGGCGCACAGCGCCTTTGGGTCATAGACGGCGGGCCCCGCAGCACCTCAGTTGAGGGCAAGGCGGTGTCGGTCTGGAAAGACGTCCTTTTGCCACGCCTTGCGCAGATAAGCCAAGCCAAGCCTATCTCGATCGACCTTGGCATGGTGAGCCATATCGACGATGATCACATCAACGGGATGGAGAAGCTCACCAACGAGATCGTAGCAGCGTTGCCGCACCCCGCCACGGTCGCATTTCGCCGTTTCTGGTTCAACGCCTTCGACGAGGTCGTCGGACCCGCTCCGGCGCAAGACGCGCTGACGAGCGGCGCCGTCGCCTTGCAGCTCTCCACCATGGCGGTCGGTTCGCTGCCCGGCGGCCCGCTTGAGGAAGACGCCCAGGCCGTCATCCAGAGCATCCCCCAAGGCAACAAGCTCGCTGCCAATTTGCGTTCCCTTAGGCTGCAAGGCAATCAGCCGCTGCAGGGATTGGTCGCAGCTGATGCAAAACAGAGGGCGATCGACATAGACGGGGCGAGCGTCACAGTCATCGGCCCCCTCAGGAACCGGCTCGACGCGCTGCGTGACGCATGGCGCAAGGCACTGGAGACTGCTGCGGGGCCTGCCAGGACAGCTGCTCTTCAAGGATTGTTCGCCACCAAACTGGACGTGTCGGTGCCGAATCTCTCCTCGATTGTGGTGTTCGTTCAAGTCTCGGGCAAAAGCTTGCTTCTGACCGGCGACGCGCGCGGCGACGACATAGTCGCCAGCTGGAAACAGCTTGATCTCCCAGATTCGGCACGCAGACTCGATCTGATCAAGATGCCGCACCATGGCAGCTTTGCCAACAGCCCGCGACAATTCCTCGAATTCTTCGAAGCGACCCACTACGTCTTTTCTGCCGACGGCCATTATGACAATCCCGACCCGCCCGTGGTGGAGGGCCTGGTGAGCCTCCACGCCGGACGTGACATCACCCTTCATTTCACCAACCAAGATGTGCGTTGGAAGAAGCCATACACGCTCAGCCAGGGAGGGGAGCAGGTGACAACGCTGCCTGATTTGCTAAAAGCTCTGCAGAAAGCCTATCGCGGCGCCTGGAAATGGCAGTTTAGGGCTCCGGACAATCTGTCTCTCGAGATCGACATTGGGTAGCGGTGTGCCAAGCCGAAGTCAGCATCGAAATAACTTTTTATCCGGCTACTCAAATCTACGATAGATTCGCATAATATCCATTTGGATTAAGCTGACATCTGCGGCGCGCTTGCTGATCAAGAAAAGGTCACTTCCGACGCCAAGCAGTCTTTGCCAGCAGAGCACATCGACGCCTTCCTTAACGGGCGGGATGAAAACTTAGGCGAACAACGCCGCTCTTGCGCGTCCCGCAACCAATTCTATCATAAATCAATAACCGTCTCGGTCTAACCGGGGCGGTTTTTTGCGTCTGAGGGGGCACGCAATCGCCGCGGCGTGCCTGGGAACGCGAGCAAGCCCAGGCGCGGTCTAACGCGCGTCAAGGTAAGGCATTGTCTTATTGTGGACGGCTGTTCAAGTTAGGGGTAGCGGGGTGCCACAGCCCGAAGTCGGTAAAGGCAGCTATCCGCCTCATTCGATGCTTCTAGCCAATAGCGGCAGAGCAGACATTCACTCCCGGGTAGCTCGGCCCTTGTTAGGTGCTATACCCTCCGCAAGAAGACCGCGACGAATCGCGGTGAACATCAAACCGGAGTGCATTTGTGTTAGTCCAAGTCTACAAAAGCACGTCGCTTAGGCGACCGAGGCTGCGGGCTGTGTTCGCGAAAGAAACTAACTGGGGCGAGGGCCGTGGGTGTCATTCTGGCCAGGACTGGGTGCTGATCGAAGAGGTCAACCTTGACCAACGAGATCGCGCCTTACCCTTTTCGGCCGCTGAGGCTGCGGAAGCGGTACGATCAGAAGGCATTTTTCAGTTTCAGGTGATGGCGTCTGAATTGGAGCAGGCGCAGCACGCCCTCCTGAATAACTACCGTCTCAAGTTTACGCTGCCGCTTTTCTCAGAGCCGCCGGACGGCTTCGCGCTCCTCGGTACCGGCACCCTGTTCGAGCACGAAGATCGATACTTTATTGTTACGGCAGACCATATATTCCGGACCGACCAGGACGACCCGCACAGCGCCCTGATCGACATGACAACTGTGGGTGTTCCTACGGACCCTCGGCCGGCTGGAGCGGGTGCTGCACCGATTGTGACCCTCGGCAACCACATCGTCTACCGACTTACACTGCCCGTCTTGATTGACGTGATCGTCGTTGAACTTCTTGGCCCAAAAACTATTGCGACTCTTAAGGCGGGTTGGTCGTTCTTGCCTTTTTCGCAGGCTGAGGACGTGGCCGCTGCCGACGACCGGTTCGTAATTACCGGCTTCATGGCGCAGGGCCTCAAGTTCGATCCGGATACGAAGAAGGTGGGTCAGGCTATGCTCAACCTTGAGACTGATTACCTTCACTATACTCCAGAGGTTAAGCATCCAGTCCCTAAATTCGATCTGTTCTTTTACCTGCAGTCCGACATGACCAACGTCGACGGCACGCAGCGAACGGTGACGACATTGAAGGGCTTGAGCGGGGGGCCGATCTGGGCCGTGCGGGACATTTCCAAGGATGAAGTTTGGATGCCCTCCAGGGCGATGAAGATCGTTGCAATCCAGAGCTCCGAACTCCAAAGTCGAGAGAAATGGTCAAGAGGCTTCCGTTGGTCCGCGGTTCAACAGATCTTGCGGCAGCCGGATGTTGGGCTGGAGCATCCGCCTTAGCGCCGCCTTACTCGTCCACTAGGCGAACTCTGAACGCCGAGCTATCT
Organism: Mesorhizobium sp. CA5; assembly: GCF_020165105.1. Classification (NCBI taxonomy): domain Bacteria; kingdom Pseudomonadati; phylum Pseudomonadota; class Alphaproteobacteria; order Hyphomicrobiales; family Phyllobacteriaceae; genus Mesorhizobium; species Mesorhizobium sp. CA5. The sequence continues at coordinate 240,252 of NZ_JAIUHJ010000008.1, forward strand.
CGCAGGTATCATGATCTCTTCACCTCAGCGCTATTTCCGGTGTTTCATTTCAGCACCGTATGGCATGGACCTGGGACTGCTGCCGCTTCTTCTCGGGGAACGTCGGATCGCATGGAATTGGTCGGAGGATACTCCAGTTGGAACGCGCTACGCACCAACGATTCAGCACTGCGACTTTGCAATAGCGATCCTGAATGGATCACAGAGCGATCAGCGAGTCTTGTACGAGGTAGGTCTCGCAGAAGGTCTAGGCAAACCCGTCTTCATCATCGCGACAAACAAACGCGTCGGAACGGTCGCCCGATCGTTGTTCGTATTTCCGGAGCTGAAGCTAAACGAGAGGGATGCACTGGCCTTCCACTTAGACGCATTTCTCTCGACGCCCCACGAGACGATCTTTGAGCGCGATCGCCCGTCTGGCACTCCAAGGCCGTTCGAGCCCAAAGAGCCTGCGCTGCCTGCTCACCAGTTTCACTCGCAACTGGAAGAGCGCGTCTATGCCGCGATCATAGAGGTCGGAGGCAGTGCTATCGTTGAGCCCGAAGCCGAAAAAGCCAGTAGCCGGCCCGACCTGCTAATGTGGCTTGGATCCCAGGATGCTGAGCTATTCGACCCAGCTGTCATTGAGATCAAGGGGCGGCTCGACGCAGCAGGTGCCAGACGAGTTGAGCAGAAGCTGCTTGACTTCATGCAAGCCGCTGGCATTGGTTGCGGCTTTCTCCTAACGGAGCAAGAACCGCCTCAGAAGCGGCGCCCAGTTTCGCCCTACGTGTTCTGGCTGTCTGCGGATAATTTCATTGCCCTCGCACGAAATGGCAATCTGGGCCGGCACATTCGGAGTTTGCGCAACCGCGCCGCACATGGGGCGGCGTAGTGGTTGCGATCCTACAACAAGACATCATCAATCACCTAACCGCAGGCGATGCGGGAAATTCAGATCAAAAGGGGAAGGCGCTAGAGGACGTCGTTGAGCAAACGATGTGCCTTATTGACGGCGTTGGACTGATCGATAGGAATGTCGAAGACGTACCCGGATCGCTTGAAATCGATCTGATCCTCTACAATCAACAGGTAAAGGGCTCGGGCCTGCCATTCTTTCCTCCATTGCTGATCGTTGAATGCAAAAATTGGGCTTCGCCTGTGAACACCGCCACGTTACGTGCGTTCACATCCAAGGTTCATCGGATGAAGCTAAAGTTCGGGCTGCTGGTGGCGGCGAACGGTATCACAGGTAACGCCGATGACGTCACGGCCGCACATGCTCACCTCCGCGATGTATTCAATCGCGATGATGAAATCATTCTCGTCATAACTCGTGCGGAACTCTGCGCCGTCACCTCCACTGAGGAGTTAGGCGCGCTCCTTCGTAAGAAGTATGGACGGTTCATTATGGGCATGGCATCGTTCTAGCGACCGGCCGGCCCCAACCACCGCCATAGGATCGAGTGCCGAATATTGGTCGCCAATACCGGATAGCGGCCGAACTGAGACTTCTAAAAGCGTAGACTCCGAGGTTGGCCTAGTTTCCTTAAAAGCTGGGTGCAAATTGTAGTGTCAGCCGCTTTTCTCTGGCAAGCGCAACTCCCCACTCTTAGGATTTGCAGCGAAGGTACTCACGCGTCTCGATGATCCGCGCATCTTCGCGAGAGGCACATATGTTTACTTGAAGTTCGGAACTCCATGCCTAACCCCAATGATGTTCAGCTAAATCCGCCTGGCAGTTGGGACGAATTCGAGGACATTTGCGCCGACCTTTTTTCGCGCGAATGGAACTACCCCAATGTGATTCGCTACGGACGCCAGGGACAACCACAGGACGGGGTCGACATTTATGGCAGGGAAAACGATGCCGACATTGGGGCACAATGCAAGCGCAAAAGGATTTGGCCGGCTACCAAGCTGACTAAGGCTGAGGTGGACAGGGAGGTAAAGGAGGCAATTAAATTTCGACCAAACCTGAAGAAATACATCATTGCCACAACAGCACCAAGTGATGTGGCGATTATCGACCACGTCAATACCGTTTACGCGAAGAACGCCAAGAAAGGATTATTCAGCGTTCACGTCTATAGCTGGCCCGAGCTTCTCCGACGCATTCAGACCTATCCCGATCTTATGGAGAAGCATTTCGGGATCTATGTGCTGCAAAAAGCGCGCGAGGACATTCAAGCTGTTCCAGCTGCCGTTATCGCGGAACTGCAGCGGTTGAAGGTGGTACAGGTCCCGGCAGGGGAGGCTCCGGGCGATATGACAATTCCGTCGGGCCATCAAGGTCAGGTGGCAGAAGGGCTTGCCGAAGCGCTTCAACGGGATTTTGAGGCTCGGTTCAAACGCACGCTGGCTCGCTCCCTGTTTATGGAAGTGCAAAAGGTAGACGAATTCATTCCGTTGGCCGAAGACGTTCTGGCTCACGGTACGTCTATATCACAATCTGTTCGACGCATTATTCTGCTGCGGGGCGCGCGCGCCGCAGCCATACGCGATCGACAGGAAGATTCCCGGCGGTTTCTTGATGCAGCTCTCAAGCTTGCTGGTACCGCTTCGGACGGCCCTGCGCGTGCCCGGTTGGCGGTTGCCGAGGACAAGGCCGACGAGGCTATTCAGATACTCAGAGATGAATCAGACGATGATTCCCGCTCGGTGCTTTTGAACATTCTCGCAACGACCCGGAGCGACACCGTTGCACTTGATTGGTTCGCTCAGGAGGGATCCGGAATAACAAACCTGACGCCGCAAGGCGTTCTTGCTCTTTGTCAGATTTATCTGCGTCAGGGGAGTTTTGATAAGGCAAGAGAAGCGCTGGAGCTACTGTCGAAACAACAATTGCTTGAGGGGCCTTACCTTCACTTTCTTCGAGGTGCGTTCCGCTTTGCTTCCGTCTTTCCAGCCCCCGACCGTGCGGAGGTGCTTGCTGGCCTGCCGTTGGACGTTCGCGGGGCACGGACTTTCCTTAGGGCCTCTGAGCTAGCTACAGAGCTGGACTCTGCGTCTAATGACTTTCGGCAAGCTTCAGCGCTTGCAACTTCACTCGGCTTGCAACAGACCCCGCGCCTTATCGAGGCTTACCTTACCTGGTGCGATCTGCTTCATCCGAACCGAAAGCAAGCCGCGCTCGAACAACTGCGACGCGATATGAAGACGCCGGCCACAGCGCTCTTCCGGATTCAATTTGCGTTCGCTTTTGACGACGACTTCAATCCGGCGGAGCTCAAGGCGTATCTCGCGCGCAGAGAGAATCTTGTTGGCCTTTCAAGCGATGAACTTCGAGCGGCCCTGTCAATCAGCCTTAACCAAAATGATGCTCGTGGCGTCACGGAGCTTATCGCTAAACACAGGGCTCTGGCGGAAGACTCATTTGGCAGGATTGGCATGCTTTCACTGGAGATACAGGCTCTCGCCAGGACCGGCGATGCAACATCTGCACGTATCATCCTAGAGGCCAATGCCAACGACTTTGATGCCGAATTGGTAGCGGTATTTAGGACTGAGATTGCTAAGGCGGAGGGTGCTGACCCGGTAGCGGAGCACCTCAAGCTCTACGAGGACACCAGAACCACGGAGAGCCTTCGCGCACTCGTTGGAGCACTCGCTCAAAAAGGCGATCACATCGGCATCGCGCGCTATGCCGAACTCCTCTACGCCGATACAGGCGCCCCGCGCGATTTGGGTTTTGCAGTCCAGGCATTACTCCGCGCTGGGGATTACACAAATTTTGTGAGGCTTTACGAGGCATATCCTTTCATAAAGGACATCGACCCAGAATATTCCAGGGTCTACGCATGGCAGCTTTTCCGGCTTGGGCGTCAAAAGGAAGCGAAAAGCGTAGCGGACCATCTGGCCCACGAAAGCCCGGCGCACCGCGATCTCAACCTCGAAGTTGCGATAGCACTTGAGACAGGAGAGTGGGAGTCACTTGCTCAGCCACTTGGAGCGTTTCTTGACGGCGCGGACAAGCACGATGGGCTATCTCTCATCCGAGCTGCAAACCTGTCCCAGGCATCTGGTCATGGACCGCTTCTTGATCTTATCACGGCAGCCATCAAGCGCGACGATAATGACCCTAATGTTTTGTTGGGCGGCTACACGCTTTTGGTCGAGGAGGGCTTGGAGGAAACACGGCCAGAGGCACACGGATGGTTCCAAAAAGCGCTAGCTCTCTCGGGGCCTGCCGGGCCTATTCAGCGGTTCGAGTTTAAAGAGTTACTCGCCCAACACACCGAGTGGAATGAACAAACGCGCATAATTCAAGAGAAGCTGACTCGTGGCGACATGCCGATGATTATTGCAAGCGCCGGCTTGCGCACCACGGTGGTCGACATTGTGTTGAGGAATCTCATTCGTAATAGCAGTCTGCAAGATGCACGTCGGCGAGCTGCGGTGCCACTTTTTGCTGGTCGACGAGTTCCGCTGGCACCGGGCAACGACTCGAAAGCTTCATTTGATATTACTGCCCTGCTCACGCTCGGATGGCTCGGTATAACTGCCAAGGCATTCGACGCCTATCCGAACATCGTGCTGCCGGCGGGTGTCCTGACGGAGCTTTTTGAAGGCCGCAAGCGTATCCGGCAAACGCAAAGATCGCGGCTTCGTAAGGCCGAAGAAATTCGGAACGCTATAGCGACCGGTCAACTCAAGGTGCTTCGCGCGCCTGCCATGGCAAGAGACGAACTGTCTGCCCAAGTCGGAATTGAGCTTGCCTCTCTGTTTCGGGAGGCCGTAGCAACGAATGGGGTTGTCATCCGGTCGGCACCCGTTAGGCGGTTGGGGCCAGACGAACGCGATGCCGACGTGTCTGGCTATCAGAAGCATCTTTGTGACATGCACAGTTTGCTAAAGTCGCTCGTAGAGCTCAACGCCGTTGACGAACCAACCGAAAAGTCCGCGAGCGAGTATTTTACCGTGCAGGATCAAGGTTGGCCAGAGTCCGCGACGCCCAACCCTAAACAGCCGGTTTTTCTCGATGGGCTGACGTTAGTCTATTTGCAGACCACAGGGCTGTTGCAAGCATTCTTCCGTGTTTTCAAAAACGCCTATATTCATGATTCGACTGCTGAGGAAGCAGCGGTCTTGATTGAGAACGACCTACACGTTGCCGAAGCGTTCAAGGTCATCGATGAAATTCGCGCCGCAGTTCGCGCCGCGAACGTCGAAGGCAAAGTTACGTTCGGGCCGCGCCGAGCAGCAAGTTCCGAAAGAGATTTTGACCAGGCAGCAGGTTCCACACTCAACCTTCTCAATGATCTTTGCCGCGCCGACATAACGTTTTTCGATGACAGGTTCCTCAACAAAGAAACGGCCGCCGTAGACCCTCAAAGTCATCGCGCGAAGATGGCAAGCACGCTGGACCTCATCGAAGAGCTTCAGGTTCGTGGGACGATTGCTGAGCAGGAGCGGCGCAGACTGCGCTATCGCCTCCGCGCCGGTGGAGCGATGCTGATGCCTGTCGATGCTTCCGAGATAGCTGCGGCAGCTCGGCGCAATCGACAAAATGATTCTCCTGAATTTCGCGCGATACAGGATACGCTCGATCTCGCGCGGTTGGCGGAGATGCCACAATTTCCGAGTGAAATGCCTTGGTATATCAGCTACTTCCATGCAACAAAAGGCGCGCTCGCGCGTGTCTGGAATGAAGAGTTCGATGTGGACCGGGCTAGCATTCTTGCCAGTGCCATCTTGAACTTGCACCCTTTGGCCGAGGACTGGGTTGGTCGATGGGAGCCGGCACCGCCTCCGGGTTGGATTCCAGCCGTTACACGCGGGACGATCGGCGGCTTTTGCCTTCCGGTCGAAATTGCCGATGCCGAGAAAGTAGCATCATACCAGCAGTGGCTCGAAACCGAGACTATTGCCACTTTACGCTCCCAGGCGCCGGAGACCTATGACAGGGTTATTGGTTATCTTCGGGAATTTCTTTTGACGCCATGGGATGACGATGACGAAGATTGACCCTGTCGCTCTCGCACGCTTTCGCGTGCTTTTTGCCCTACGGCGCCTTTCTCCTGCAGTGCAGAGCGACGTGCTTTCCGACGGGGTGATTGCAAAGCAAGCCCATTTGCCTGTGTCACACCCAATTACTGTCGCCGGTCCGGTTACGCTCGAGCGGTCGCGGCTCTTCGAGATTTTTCAAAAAGCCGCTGACGAACAAGAGCTGTCTGCAGAGATTGAGGACGTAGACGGAGCAAAACATTCGATACACGTCGAGATCAAAGGGGATGCGGCGACAGTCACAATCGCTGAGAAAGCCACGCGCTTTCCGTTGGCAGCTTTGCTTACGTCGAATGCGGACAAACGAAAGGCGATTGGCTTAACGGCCATTGTGCGACACACTCTTACGGCGAAAAATCGGCGGGCATTTAAGGCCCTTATCGAGAAGCAGGAGTTCGGTACCGATGACTTGTTCGCTGCCTGCCTCATTCTCGCGGGCTCTCCGGAGGCCTTCGTAGCCGACCTGCATCAGCAGGCGAAAACTGGCGAGTTGTCGAAAGCCGATTTTCTTCCACAGAGGGACGATTATTGGGAGAATCTGACCACCGCGCCGATAGAGTCCATGAACCGCGACGACTTCATTGAAGGTGAGCTAAAGGCGGAACGCGTCGACCTCATCGCGCGAGATCCCCGTGGCGCACTGAAGGTAATTTCCCTCTCGTTTGCAGCGCCAGAGCTCATTCCCATCGAGCTGTTGACGAAAATCGACAACGACACATTGCTCGAAGCTACTGGTCAACTCATCAACTCCGGTGATCCATTTGCGATAGCAGGGGCATTTGATCTCTGCGCTGCACGCGTGGCAACGGATCAGAGATTCGTCGATTCAGGCGATGCTATTCTCGACAAGCTTTTTGCCGATCCGGCGCGGCTTTGCAGGACCTTCATTCCTTACGCATCCGCGTTTGTATTTGCGACCGCCCATCTCGCCGAACATCAGGTTCTTCAGCGTCAGCCTGTCTATTGGCGTCGGTTGGCCGCCGCAGCGCATGCCGCATTGGTCACCCGAACACTCGGTGAAGACGGCGAGGAGGAGGCCCCTCTGCTGAAATGGGCAACACAGATTGCCGGGCGGAGTTACTTCCTGTCAGTAGTTAACGACGCCTATGCCGAGCCACGATGGAGACCGGACTGGGTCGAGGCGCGCCACCTTGCGGCCGACATCTATGGGCGACTGGTAGCTGCGTCGCGCCTCGCAAGTGAGTCCTTGCCTGAAAGCTGGAAAGCAAAGATTGCAAAAGCCGAGGCATGGGTTGCCAACGAGCGGATGACGCTTGCTGCGACTTATCCAGCAATCCTCCAGGGAGCACTGCCGATTTCCAGTGAAAAGCCATTGCCCGGCACGCCGGTTGCCGAATTGCATGAAGCTCTTATCCGTGAACCGACAGTTGGAAACTTCCTTATGCTCACCCCAGTTGTATGGGCGTTTGGCTTGCAGCCAGAAGCCAGAGCGGCGGTACTCGAGGTCGTCCAGTCCTTGCGTTCTGAGACGAAACGGAACGATGCGGACATGGTAGAACGAGCTTTGAGGCTAGCGGCCTGTATAGCGGCTCAAACGCACGATAACGCACTGGGAGAGCTTGTTAGTCAAACCTGCGTGGAAAGGATAGCGGCACTTCCGAACGATGAGACGCTGTTACCCACGGTGACAATCATCCTTGAATGCGCCGCTGCAAACGCCGACCGCGATCAAGCAAGCAAGACACTGGCGAGGCACCTCGAAAGTCTTGCATTCGTGGCGGCACCAATTGCTTTGGACGATCTTTTGCACCTTCTCGGCATACTTCGAGTGATAAACGAGCCGCTCGGCAACTTGCTTGGGCGTGCCATCGCTACTGCTCGATTAGGCCGCGCGTTAGTCGCATAACGAGCCGCCATTTCTGCATCTGATGCGAGCCGGCTGGCTCCGTCAAGCCCACATCAAGTGGGAAAGCTGCTACCGGACGAAGCTTCTGCTGACGCAACGGCGCAATCTGAAGGCCAAGTTCCTTGACCTGGAGAATGCCGAACGTCATTCGCTGAACGCGCTCGCCATCGGCCTGGATAAGGTCGGTCGAGGGGCCTTCGAGCAGGCGGTGCGCGCCCGCGGTGGCGGAAGATACGGTGTCGTCCGAGCAGAGGGAAGCCATGCTGTCGGCGCGCGCTGCACTGTGGAGGCAGTATTGCCGGGTGCACAATCTCGTCGTCAAAATGGTGGCACGCTGCAAACTGTGCCCGCGCTTCATGGCAATGCCCGGGGTTGCTCCGGTCACCGCACTTCGTTCATGACGGCAATTGATGATCCGTCGCGCCTCCGCCGCTCATATGATGTCGCGGCTTACTTCGGGGTGACCTCGCGGCGCTGGCAGTAGACACCTCGATCGGCGTCCAGGTCGTATATCGAGGCGATGCTGATGTGCGACGCTCGCTCAACGAGGCGCCGTCGGCGCTGATGACGCGCTTCACGGGCGGGGACAGTTAAGGACTGGGCCAGCCGATCGCCAAACGCTCCTGTCACCGCAAGGCCTGTGTCGCGGTGGCGCGCAAGCTGGCGGTGATCATGCACGCCATGTGGAGCGACCGAACGTTCTATGTTGGCGATTCCGCGGCCAACCGAAGCGATGCTGCCGGCGCGCTCATACCAAGGATCGCAGGCTGCTGGCGGCGCATCGATGAACGGTGCAACGGAAGTTGAAGCGCATGTCGCCGGCACGCTGACGGGCGTCATCTGACACAAGGGATTGGCTCCGGCGGATGAGAACCGATGCAGACTGAGAACGACGGAACGCACGTTATCTTGTCTGCGGCCCCGCCGATCGCCAGACGGCCGGACCGCGCCGGATTGCCTGTGACGATGCTCTTCAGTCGATGGAAAAGTGCGCCAGGACGGTTCCAGCGCTGCAAACAAGCAGCGCAACTATCCCGTCGCAGAGCGCAGAATGCTGCACGGCGCATCGGAACTCGACACCAGAATACGGAATCGTTTTATAGAGCATAGAATAGCGTATTATCGTATATTTGAAGAGTAATGGCGTTGGAAAACGAGATCGAACAATACGGCATTTGAAGATGGCAGGATAAAAGGGCGCACATTGTACGCTTAGGCGGTCGCTTGTTTTCAATGGGATATGTGTCAATTTCACAATGTATGAATATTCGCTGCGCCGTGCGGCGATGGCGATTTCTAAATGGTTTCGGTGGCTTAACGCAATGTGCGGTGCTCGGGCAATGACAGGGCAAGGGTTGGGGCGGGATGGGGCGAGTTCGGAGTGCCGGTGCCTGCGTCGGCCCCGAGGCTATCCATCCCGACATGAATGCGAGAGCCATCGTGTTACGGTGGTCAAGTTCGCGATTTCGGATATGCCTTCAGAGGCTGAAACGAAGAGGAGAGATCACCACGACTAGGATCAACCGCCGCACGTTGCTCGCCCACTCTGGCGCCGCCGTTTTGGGTTCGACAGCCGCGGCGATGGGTTATGCCGCAAGCGGGCCCGTCGAGACCTAGTAAACCAACAAACTGCAGGCGTTGATTCAAGCGCACATGACGGCATACGTCGCGTTCGGCAGGGCGATGCATGAAGTGGGTGGCAGCAGTGGCGACCACGACAGAGCCAGCCGGCAAGAGGAAAGGGCGTTACTGGCCATTTGCGCGTACCCTGCGGTCGGCCGAGGGGATCGCTGGGCGAAGGCCCGATATCTTTTGGAACTCGATCTACCAGAACACATTCAGGCGTTCGACAATTTTGGAGACATGAGGCGAAGCCCGGCTAGCTGCCTCCTTCAGATCACCCGAAACCGATAACTGACAGGAACGCGTCGATGCTTTCTGAGGTCCGCTTTGCGCCACATGCCGGTCGTTCGGATGTGGTGGCAATGAGTTCGAACTGTACTTTCGTTGGTGCCAAGTGCGACTTCACCCGCGCCCGCTCACACCGGAGTCACGGAGCGCCAATCAGCAGTATCTATATTAAGAATAGCTAATATTCCGCAGGATACTTTCGGGTTACATCGAGCTAAAAATATTTTGCAATCCCTGCTTGCGCCCAAAATGGAAGCGGCGCATGAAGGAGTCAGCGCTATTCCGCGCTTCTTCCGGGGGGAAGGTGAACTCCGTCACGCCCATCGTGGCTGGACTGGACAGCGGTGTCATTTGCTTGACGTTGCTGACCCAGTATTTGCGCCAGCCTGCAGACCCTGATGCCATCCGCCACGATCTCGGTCTTGGCGAGCGGGCGGCCGATCGCGTCGATATCGTCAGGGGGGCGAAGCGGCTGAAGCTTAAGGCTAGGAGCGTCCGGCCTTCGCCGAAGCGATTGGATCGCTTGCCGCTGCCCGTCATAGTCGAGAAGGCGGACGGGAGCTTTGCCGTATTGGCAGCCGCCTCCGCCGGCAAGGTGCTTGTACAAGACCCGCAGGTCGGGTCGCCGCGGGAGATGACTCGCGAGGAATTCGCGGCGCTCTGGAGCGGACATGTCATCCTGGTGACCAGCCGCGCCTTTGCGCAGGGGTTTTCGCGACGTTTCGATTTCTCCTGGTTCGTCCCCGAGATCATCCGCTACCGCCGGATCTTTGCCGAAGTGCTGCTGGCCTCCTTCTTCGTGCAGCTGCTTGGCCTGATCTCGCCGATCTTCTTCCAACTGGTGATCGACAAGGTGCTGGTCCACAACGGCTTGACCACGCTGGAAGTGCTGGTCATCGGCCTGTCGGCGGTGTCGATGTTCGAGGTGCTGCTCACCGGGCTTCGCACCTACACCACCACCCACACCACCAGCCGCATCGACGTCGCGCTGGGCGCCAAGCTCTTCCACCACCTGCTCGGCCTGCCGATCGCCTATTTCGAGGCCAGGCAGACGGGACAGACCGTGGCGCGTGTCCACGAGCTTGAGAACATCCGCGCCTTCCTTACCGGCTCGGCGCTGACCGTGTTGCTCGATGTCTTGTTCCTCTTCGTCTTTCTGGCGGTGATGTATCTCTATAGCGGCTGGCTGACCCTGATCGTCATCTGCTCGATCCCAGCCTATGTCATCCTGTCGATGGCGGTGACGCCGGAATTCCGCCGCCGCATCGAGGAGAAGTTCAACCGCGGCGCCGAGAACCAGACTTTTCTGGTCGAATCCATCGTCGGCGTCGAGACCTTGAAGGCGATGGCGGTCGAGCCGCAGATGCAGCGGCGCTGGGAGGACCAGCTTGCCGGCTATGTAGCGGCCGGCTTCCGCACGGCGAGGCTCTCCAACTTCGCCAGCAACACCGCGCAGTTGATCTCCAAGGCAGTGATCGTCGCCACGATGTGGTTCGGCGCCAAGGCAGTGCTCGCCGGCGACATGACCGTCGGCCAGTTGGTCGCCTTCAACATCATGGCCGGCCGCGTCGCCGGCCCGGTGTTACGGCTGGCGCAGTTGTGGCAAGACCTGCAGCAGGTGCGAATCTCGGTCGACCGCCTCGGCGATATCCTGAACGCGCCGGTCGAGCTTTCTGGGGGCGCGGGGCAAGGCTCGCTGCGCAAGATCACCGGCCACGCCACTTTCGACCACGTCACTTTCCGCTATCGCCCCGGCGAGCGCGAGATTCTGTCGGACGTTTCTTTCCAGGTCGAACCCGGCGAGATCATCGGCATCGTCGGGCCGTCGGGCTCCGGCAAGAGTACCGTCGCCAAGCTGTTGCAGCGCCTGCATGTACCGGAGCGCGGCCGCGTGCTGATCGACGGCGTCGACCTGGCGCTGATCGATCCGAGGAGCCTACGCCGCCAGATCGGCGTCGTGCTGCAGGAAAATATCCTGTTCCGCCGCACCGTGCGCGAGAACATCGCACTCGCCGACCCGGCGCTGCCGTTGGAGCGCGTCATCGAAGCCGCAAAACTCTCCGGCGCGCATGAATTCATCGTGCAGCTGAAATCCGGTTACGACACCGTGCTGGAGGAACGCGGCGCCAACCTTTCCGGCGGCCAACGCCAGCGCATCGCCATTGCTCGTGCGCTGGTCACCAACCCGCGCATCCTGATGTTCGACGAAGCGACCAGCGCGCTCGACTACGAATCTGAATATGTCATCCAGCAGAACATGCGGCAGATGGCCAAGGGACGCACCGTCTTCATCATCGCACACCGGTTGGCCGCCTTGCGCGACGCCACTCGCATCCTGACCATCGAGGCCGGGCGCATCACCGAGCAGGGCACGCATGAGGAACTGTTGCTGAAGGGCGGCCGCTACGCCCAACTCCACCGCTTGCAGGCCGAGCAGCGGCCTGCAGCACTTCAACAGGAGGCGGCGGAATAGATCATGGGCCGCTACTGGAACGCCGTGAAGGAAGGCCTGGCGCGGGAGGCGCAAACAAAACGCTCCGCACTCAACCGCCACGAGCGCGAGTTCCAGGCCGCTGCAATCGAGATTCTGGAGACTCCGGCGTCGCCGACTGCTCGCATCTTTGCCGCGCTGATCATGGTCTTCGCCACGGGCGCGCTCGCCTGGGCGTGGTTCGGCCGTATCGACACCTATGCCACCGTGCAGGGCAAGCTGATCCCGATCGGCAAGGTCCAGGTCATCGAGCCGCTGATCACCGGCACAGTGAAGGCGCTGCACGCTAGGCTCGGCGCTCATGCCACGGCGGGCGAAGTACTTGTCGAGCTCGATCCGTCCGAATACGCCGCCGACCGAAGGAAGCTGACTGGCAATCTCGAAGCCGCGCAAGTTTCGGAAGCGCGGCTCGAAGCGCTGGCCGCCGCTGTGGCGGGCGAGACCGATGCAGCCAATGCCGATTTGACCGAGCCCGCCGACGCGCCGAAACCGCTCGTCGACCTGCAGCGACAGCAGATGCGGCAATCGCTTGCCGCCTATCAAGCAGAGCAGGCAAGCTTGGAGGCGGCAATCGCTCAGAAACGCGTCGAGATTGAGCGCGGCAACAAGACGCTCGTCGAGCGCCGCAAGCTAGTCAGCCTCGCCGGAGACCGGCTTGACGTTTATGAGCAACTGGAGAAGCGCCAGGTCGGGATCAAGACCAGCACGATCGAAGCCCGTCAGGGCGAGCAGGACCAGTTGATGGCGGCGGTCGACGGCGAAGGTCAGGTCGCCGAGCTGGAGGCCACCGTGCAGACGTTGATCGCCCAGAAGCGCGAGCGGCGCGAGGCCTATCTCGACAAGGTCAACACCGAACTCATCGAGGTCGACCGTTCGATCGGCGAATTGAAGCAGGACCTCGCCAAGGCCGAACTGTTCGAGCGCTCGAGCGTGCTGAAATCGCCCGTCGCCGGTCGCGTGCAGCAACTGGAGGTCAACACGCTTGGCGAAGTAGTGCAGACCGGCCAGAAGCTTATGGTGATCGTGCCCGACGGCACGAAGCTAGAGATCGAGGCCATGTTGCTCAACCGCGACAAGGGCTTTGTCCATGAGGGTCAGGAAGCGAGAGTGAAACTGGAGGCTTTCCCCTTCACGCGCTACGGCACGTTGAGCGGCAAGGTGCTGACAGTATCCAATGACGCGATCCCGGCAGGCGCGCCGCAGTCGGCTCCGGGTGGGAAGCAAGAAACGGCGCAGGATGCCGCCGGGCCGCTGGTGTTTCCGGTGCGGATTGCACTCAACGAGGCATCGATACGGGTTGAGGGCGAGGATGTGACGCTGACGCCCGGCATGTCGGTGACAGCGGAAGTGAGGACCGGAAATCGGCGGGTGCTTGAGTTTTTGCTCGATCCGCTGACGGAGATGACGGATGAAGCGTTTCACGAGCGGTAAGTGGGACGCGAACGAAGAAACTTGAACTGCGGAAATGGAAAGGCGCGCGAATGTTGGTCGGAATTATTCTAATTGTTACACAGGTCGCGACGGGGCATGTCGCAACACACAGCCTAGTGGATTACGGAAATTCTGCCTCATACGATAAGTGTGTTAAAGATAATTCTAGGTCATACTGTTCATGTGTGGTGGCAACGTCAAAATCTCTGGAAGATAACGAAGATATATTGAATATATTCATGAGCGGAAATGAGGTAAATAACTCAGTTAAGATGATTCAAGATTTGATCGATAGCAACAAATACAACTCACACGTCTTTTCCTCCAGAAAAGATAAATCAGAATTTGTGAGGGGAAAGCTCGCGCTATTCTTGAGCGAAGTGAAAAGAAAGTGCGGTTAAATAGTCCACTTTTGATCAAATTTGAACACATTCGCTGGCGCTAGGGGGCTGAAATGGTTGGGACTGACAAAACTGGTAGAGTTACGCACACACAGACCCCGGGAGTCGTCACCGCGTTTGACAATGGAGTCAGGGCGATAGGTGGCTTGTTCGGTAGTTTTGGCCGGTGGGTCGGCAACCTAACCACTGAGAATCTCACGGATATTTTCGCGGGACCGCCGAACTACGATATTGCTCGTGACGCTCTGGATGAAGCGAACCGGCAGGAGGACGCTGCCGCAGCTCGAGAGCACAGGCCCTCTCAGGCCCTCAACAAAACCGCCATCGGTCTAGATGTCTTGGACGGGCTGACTAGTCGAACGCCTGCAGATGAGCAGGCCGTGCAAAATATGTTGGATGCTCTAGGTGCCATTGAAGACGGCATCAATGCGAGGAACGCTCTTCAAACAGCAAATATTCCAAATAATCCGAACGCGCCCGGTTATTTCGGCGGTGGCTATGTCAGCCCGAACACACCCGACAATCCCAGCGCGCCCGGTTATTTCGGCGGTGGCTATGTCAGCCCGAACACACCCAACAATCCCAGCGCGCCCGGTTATTTCAGCGGTGGCTATGTCAGCCCGAACACGCCCAACAATCCCAACGCGCCCGGTTATTTCGGCGGTGGCTATGTCAACCCGAATACGCCCAACAATCCCAGCGCGCCCGGTTATTTCGGCGGTGGCTATGTCAACCCGAATACGCCCAACAATCCGAACGCGCCCGGTTATTTCGGCGGTGGCTATAATGCGTCGACAGATCGTGATTCTCGCGCCGCAGATAGATCTGGAACCCCAGGTATGGGTGGCGACCATATAAACGCAAATACGCCTAACAACGTCAACGCCCCAGGTTACTTCAGCACGAGCCCGACTTCGAGCCCTGCGCCCAGCGCCCTAAGAGACAATCAAGATACGGCACGATACGATTCATGGACCGCCCCTGCCGCCTCACCACAATATGCTCCTGACCAAAACCTTCTAGGGGGACTGCCGGTTTCCGATATTTCCCCGGCGCCCCCTGTGTTTGACGTCATGCCATCCTGGGATCCCTATAACCCACAAATATACAGCCCGATCGGATACAATCCAGCTCCTAGACCGGCTGCTAAGCCACGTCCTCGTCCTGCCGCGATCCCCCAAGTCCGCGTGTCACTCCCTCCCGCAATCGTCCCTGCGCTGGTTTACGTACCCGGCTCGGGCTACATCTCTAACCCTGCCCCGATCGACGCTGCCCGCGCGGTTGCCCAAAAGGCTCTGGACAGCGGTCTGTCGCCAGAGGTCGCAGGGGCAATGGCCATGTCGGTGGCCCAACAGCGCCATGTCAATCCATACGATCCTAACTTGCAGAGGATGATCGATCGGATTTCGGGCAAGTCCGACCATACGACTGAGGCGGGTGCAACGAGATCTGGATATGCAAGTCCCGGCGGTGAATATGGGACCACCGGCTATGACCACCATGGCAACTACAGCAGCAGCACCTACAGCCATTCCAGCCCGGGCAGCAGCAGTGGCGGTGGCAGTAGCAGTAGCAGTAGCAGTGGGTCGACGTCGAGCAGTGGCGGCCAAAGCGGATCCGGCGGCAGTGGAGGCCGGGCCGGTTGGGCCGGACGGCCCGTTATCCTAGACCTGGATGGGAACGGCCTGTCGATCAATCCGCTGAACTCCTCGTCACAGTTCATCGATCTTGATGGCGACAGCTACCAGCACCGCACCGCCTGGGCCGGTGCGGGCAACGGCGTCCTGGTGCTCGATGCCGATGGCGACGGCAAGATCAGCCGTTCGAGCGAATTCGTCTTCACCGAATGGGACCAGACGGCGGACAGCGATCTCGATGCGCTGAAAAGCGTGTTCGACACCAATCACAACGGCTTGCTCGATGCCGGCGACGACCGCTGGGCCGACTTCAAGGTCATGGTCAATGGCCAGTTGGTATCACTTGCTTCACTCGGCATCGCCTCGATTGGATTGACGGCGACGGGTAGCGGCCAGAATTTTGCTGATGGCTCGGCGATCACCGGTACAACGACCTATACAAAGACTGATGGGGCCACGGGCGCTGTCGGCGATGCGGTGTTGGCTTCGGACGCCAACGGCTACATCATCAAGTCGAACATCGTCACCAATGGTGACGGCTCGAAGACCACTACGCTTGGCGGCTACGACAAGGACGGCACGCTGGCCTTTCAGAACCGCATCACCGTCAGCGCCGACGGCCTGTCGACAACCACCCAGTTCGACGATGACGGCAACGGTACCTACGAGCGTTCGCAGACCGATGTGACGACAGTCGCGGCGGGCGTGCGCCAGCGCGTCGTCAGCGATTTCCACACCGACGGCTCGCTGGCTCAGCGCACCACCACGACAACCGGCGCCGATAATACGACGGTCACGACGGCGCTCGACCAGGATGGCGACGGCGCTACCGATCAGACGCAGGTCTTCGTCAAGAATGCCGACGGTTCCACCACGACGACGGTGTCTGAGAACAGCGTCAACGGCACCTTGCTGCGCAAGGTCGTCACCACGGCATCCGCCGACGGCCTGACCAAGATCGTTCAGAGGGATTCGACCGGTACCGGCACCTACGACCTGACCACCACAGAGAGCACGGTCGTGGCCGGCGATGGCACGCGCACCAAGACGGTTGCCGAAACCTCGAGCGGCGGCACGCTGATCGATCGCGAACTGACCGTCACCGGCGCCGATGGCCGGACCCGGACCGTGTCGCACGATCTCGACGGTGACGGCATCTATGAAACCCGTGACGTGACAGCCATCACCAACGGCGCCGGCAGTTCGACCGTAACAGCCGTCTCTAGGTACAGCTCGACTAACGTGCTGATCGGTAAGGCGGCCGCCACCATCAGCGCCGACGGTCTATCCAAGACAATCTCGACGGATTCGAACGGCGACGGACAGGCGGATGTTGTCTCGTCGGATGTGACGGTGGTTGGCGCAGGTGGCAGCCTGACGGAGACGCAGCAGGTCAAAAGCCGTGACGGCACCCTGCTGTCCAGCAGCTTGACCAACACCAGCGGTGACCGAAAGACGATTTCGATCTCCACCGACGCCAATGGGGATGGCCATGTCGACATGGCCAAGACGATCGTCATCGATGGCGCGGGCGTGACGACGTCGACCGCAAGCCAGTACAATGCCGACGGCTCCCTTGTTGGCCGGACTTACGACCAAACCACCGCCGACGGCCTATCTCTGACCCACAAGGTCGACATCGATGGCGATGGCACCTATGACACCATCATCACTGATGTGACGACCACCGATGCCTCCAGCAACCGTACTCGCGCGTTGACGACAAAGAGCGCCAACGGCACGCTAGTCGGCAGTTCCGCGACTACCACCAGTACGGACAGCCTCACGCAGACCGAGAAGGATGACATCGACGGTAACGGTACGGTCGACCGCACGATTGTCACAACGACAGTTCTTGGTGGAGATGGCAGCCGCACGGTGACGTCCTCGACGACCAGCGCCAGCGGGGCCTTGTTGGCCAAGACCGAGGTTAAGACCAGCGCTGATCGCAAGACGACCACCACGAAGATCGATGCCAATGGCGACACGAAGATCGATCGCACTGTCGTCGATGTCGTCAATACCGATGGCAGCGAGGTCTCCACCGTATCCGACACCGACAGCAACGGTGTGCTGCATGGCAAGACCGAAACCAGCATCTCCAGCGATGGGCTGACCAAGACCGTCAAGCAGGACGTTAATGGCGACGGTGCCTATGACACCACCACCCAGTCATTGACCGCTATCGCGGCGTCAGGCACTCGCACGACGACTACCTCGACGACCTCCGGCAACGGCACGCTGCTGTCGAGGGCGGTCGCTGCTGTATCGGCCAATGGGCTGAGCGTCAATCTGCAGTCTGATGCCGACGGCAATGGCGTGGTTGAACGCAAATCCAGCGACGTTACCATACTCAACGCGGATGGATCGAGGACCCGAACCGTCTCGGAATTGAACGGTAACGGCGCGCTCATCGACAAGACGGTCACGATCACCAGTGCCGACCGACACATCGTGACGACATCGACCGACCTTGACGGCGACGGGGTCTTCGACCTCGTCTCGTCCGATGTGAAGCTTCTCGGATCAAACGGCAGCACCAGCGAGACAATGCAGGTGAAAAGCCGTGACGGGACGTTGCTTTCCAGCGCAACCACCAACATCAGCGCAGATCAGCGAACCGTTTCGATCGCGGCTGACGCCGACGGGGACGGGCACGTCGACACAGTCAAGACGGTCTCCGTGGACGACGCTGGCGTCACAACTTCCAAAGTGCTCTTTTTCAATCCCGACGGATCCAGCAACGTCAAGAAATGGGATGTGACATCTGCCAACGGCCTGTCGGTAACCAGTAGGGCTGATCTCGACTGCGATGCGGTTGCCGACGTCGTTGTCACAGATGTTACGACCATTGACGCATACGACAGCCGCACTCGCACTGTAACGACCAAGAGCGCCAACGGCACGCTAATCGGCAGCTCTTCCGTCACCACGAGCGCCAACGGCCTCACTCAGACCGAGAGGGACGATATTAACGCGGACGGTACCGTCGACCGCACGATAGTGACCACGACGGTTCTGGGCTCCGATGGGAGCAAGACGGTAACCTCGACGACCACCAGCACCAGCGGCGCTATGCTGGCGAAGACCGAGGTTGCGACAAGTGCCGACCAAAAGACGGTTACGACCAAACTCGATACCAACGGCGACAGCAAGACCGATCGGACGCGGGTGGACACCCTTAAAGCTGATGGCAGCCTTACGACGACGGTGTCAGACACCGACATCAACGGAGTGCTGCATGGCAAAGCGGAGACGACGCACTCCGCTGATGGCCTGACCACGACCGTGAAACAGGACGTGAATGGCGACGGCGCCTACGACACGATCACGCAAGCCGTGACAGCGATCGCCGCCTCCGGCGCCCGCACCACCACAACGTCGGCGACGTCCAACAACGGCACGCTGCTGTCGAAAACGATCGCGACGGTGTCGGGGAATGGCCTGACCACCGATATCCAGATGGACGCCGACGGGGACGGCACCATCGAGAACAAGTCGAGCGACGTCACCGTTCTGAACGCCGATGGCTCAATGATCAGGACGGTTTCGGCACTCGCCGGGATGGGGGCTCTGATCGGCAAGACCATTACGATGACCAGCGCCAACGGCCTGACCTCAACGGTCCAGGCCGACCTCGATGGCAATGGCACGACCGACCGAACCAGCGCTGCGGTCACAACGCTTGGCACCGACGGCTCGAAAACCGGCACCATCACCATCAAGAACGCCAGCAACGCCCAGATCGCCCTCTATCAGACCGTCACCAGTGGCGATGGCAACACGGTGACCACGACGAGGGACGTTGACGGCAATGGCACGACGGATGAAGCCAGTTCAACCGTCCTCAACGCCAACGGCTCAACCACGGCGGTCAATCGCACCTATACATCCGGCATTTTGACCTCGTCGGCGACACGCACCCTCAGCGCGAACAGCCTCTCCAGCACGCTTGCCACCGATCTTGACGGTAACGGCACGATCGACCAGTCGACCACCGATGTTGTTGTGCTTAACGCCGATGGCAGCAAGACCGAAACCATTACTGATCTCGACGCCGCTAGCGCCGTGAAGGACAAGACTACTGTCGTTACCAGTGCCAATGGCCTTGTGAAGACGACAACCTGGGCGGCTGTCGGCGCGACCACCAGCCGCTCCAAGTTCGACACCATCGTCCTCAATGCGGACGGCAGCACCACCGAGACCGTCGATTACAAGAAAGCCGACGGATCGCTGGAGAGCCGCACCATCACAACGGTCAGCGCCAACCGGCTAACCACCACAGTTACACAGGACTACAATGGCGATGGCGCCATCGATCTGACGACGACGACCGTGACGGCGGCCGATGGCAGCGTAACGACGACCACGACGGGTCCCGACACGACGGCCAATGCGTTAGGAACCGGCGCCTTTACGACGTCCCCTTCTTCCACCAGCAAGACGACCACTGTCAGCGCGGACGGGCTGAGCAGCACGACGATATATGGCGCGACGTCGGTTGACTATCTCCCGGACCTGCCCAGCAAGCGGACTACGGAAACGGCGATCGGAGTCGATGGCTCGACGGTTCAAACAATTAAAGCCTATGAGTCAACGACCCTAACCGAGCAGACCAGGACAACGACAGCCGGCGACGGCCTTGCGACCACCAAGGAATGGGATCTCAACGGCGACGGAACCTATGACCTCAAGGAGACGGACGTCACGGTCCTCAACGCCGATGGATCAAAAGTCCACACCGTCAACAAGTTCGACGGGGCGGCACAGACCAGCAGCTTCGTGGCAACGACCAGCGCCAATGGCCTGTCGACGACGACGAGCTTGGACCTGTTTGGGACCAATCCGTTCAGCCAGGATTCTACGGATGTCACGGCCATCAATGCTGATGGGTCGAGCACAAGAACGGTGACCAACTACAAGGCGGATGGCTCGCAGCTGTCGAAGTTCATCACAGCGACGTCAAGCAATGGCCGATCGGTCACTACTCAAGAAGATATCGATGGGGTTGTTGGGATAGACCGTGTCACTGTTGACGCCACGAGAGTATTGGCCGATGGCTCTGTGGTCGAAACGGTCAAGAGGTCAACACCGGCCGGGGTGCTCTTGGACAGCACGGTCACCACGACGAGCGGTGATCGGCGCTTGATCTCGATTTCGCGGGACGCCGATGGCGATGGCACGGTTGACCAGACCGAAGTCACCACCAAGGCCGTCGACGGCTCGGTGACCACACTGATCACCGACTTCAGCGGCGCCAATCACAAACTGAGCACTACGAAGATTTCTACGAGCGCCGACGGGCTTTTGACCACAACCCAATGGGATTTCAACGCGGACGGGACCGTCGATCAGACCCGCCGGATAAACGTTGCGCACCTAGGAGATGGCGTAACGGACACCAAGACCAGGGACGGAACTGGTGCATCGGACACCTTCTACAACAAGACTACGACCTATACGAGCGATGATGGTCGCAGCAGTTGGACGGGCGTCGATTACGACGCCAGTGGTGGTGGCTTCGATAATATGGACAGCATCATCACCATGGCCGACGGGTCTACGGTCGAGGGTATACACAACAGAAATCAAAGTGCATCGCACTTGGTACCGGGGACGATCTATTGGCAAGCAGCGATTCCTGCCAATGTCATCATAAAGACCACTGCTGACGGGCTGACGACAAACTATTGGTATGACTACGGCGGCAGCGGTACGAATCCCGTCTCGGTGGAGAATCCTGGCGTGTCCGGCTATGAAGTCACGGCCGCCGCGCAGGTTCAGATCGATGGGTCGGTCGTTACCCAGATATTCGGGCATGCCACTTGGAACGGCCCTGTAACGGGAAAAGGTATCCTGACGGTGAGCGCCGACGGCATGACCACGACCCTGCTGAAGGATGCCGACAATAACGGCTCTTACGAACACACGGAAGTGGCGGTCACCCGGATCGACGGCTCCATCCAAAAGATCGTCACGGACTACTATTACAACTTTGCAGTGACCCAGACGGTTACCACGGACGTCAGCGCTGACGGCCAATCCACGTCGGTCATAACCGCCAATGCCACGACGGGCACAGGCACGACGTCGAGTGTTGGCGTCGAATTCATGTCGCCCGGCACGACGAACGACACCATCACCGGCAGCGCTGGGGACGATCAGATCAATGGCGGTGCCGGCAATGACACGATCAATGGCGGTGCCGGCGACGATTTCATTGACGGCGGCATTGGCGCAGACACGATGAACGGTGGTGCCGGCAATGACACTTATGTAGTCGATAACGTCTCGGATGTGGTGGGGGAGGCCGCCAGTCAGGGCACCGACACTGTGCTGAGCTCGATCACCTACACGATCTCGGACTCCGACGTTGAAAACCTGACGCTGACGGGATCCGCTGCCATTAACGGAACCGGTAATTCGTCCGCCAATGTACTCACTGGCAATGCCGCGGCTAACACGCTCGCCGGAGGCGGCGGCAACGATACGCTTTATGGCGGAGCGGGTAATGACATTCTAACCGCCAGTACGGGCAACGACACTCTCGTCGGCGGGGCCGGCAACGACTACCAGAACGGAGAAGACGGGGACGACACCTATATTTTCCAGCGAGGCGATGGCAGCGACACCATCGAAGATTTTGCGATGGTGGCCACGACGGCCTCTTCGGACATCAGCGCTGCGCAGTCGCTGGGTGTTTCCGCTAGCGGCGTCGTTAATACGTGGGTGGGAGGGTACTACTTCCAAACGAGCAGCAACAGCTTGTTGAAGTTGATCTCAGCCGGATCCGACACGCTTTCGCTACAGGGAGGCATCAAGGGAGAAGATCTTTCATTTTCTTGGACCGGCGTGGGGAGTGACAATCTAAGGATCGACATCGCTGGTGGACCAGCCGGCGATAGCATTCTGATTGACCAGTGGAAGACGACGGCAGCACGCGTTGGGCTGCTTTCCCTGGACGGCGTAGGCACGATGGAATTTCAAGTGGCAGGCGCCGCCGGAGCCACACTCAATGGCACCACGGCCTCGGAAATGCTTTTCGGCATCGGCGGAGGTGAATCCATCAATGGTAACGGAGGGAACGATATCTTCTATGGTGGTGCCGGCAATGATTACCTGTGGGGCGGCGCCGGGACAGATTCATTCTTCGGAGGCACCGGCAATGACTACGAAAATGGTGCAAGCGGTGACGACAAATACATCTTCAAGCGTGGGGACGGGGCCGACTACATTGAAGACTTTACGGTCGTTCAGACCTCCGCAACCGCTGACATCAACGCTGCTGCAGCCGTCGGCGTCTCTGCCAGTGGGACCGTGAATACTTGGGTTAGTGGCTACATCTGGCTAACCAGCTCGAACCTGCTCTATAAGGTCAACGCGTCAGGAACTGATACGCTGGTGCTCAGCGGCGGCATCTCCGCCGACAATCTGTCCTTCACATGGGGAGGGGTCGGTCACGATAACCTTACTATCACCATCGCTGGAGGCCCCGCTGGGGACAGCGTAACTCTGGGCCAGCAGGCAGTCACCAATGCGAAGATCGAGAAGATCCAGCTCGACGGCTTGGGCGTGATGAATTTGAACGTCGCCACGGCTGCCGGTGCAACGGTTACTTCAGGGACTGGTGCCAACCTCGTTTATGGCTTGGCAGGCAACGAAACCCTCTGGGGGAATACTGGAAACGATATCCTCTATGGCGGAGTTGGCAACGATGTCCTGTCGGCCGGGACCGGCGACGACACGCTGGTCGGTGGCATAGGCAATGACTACCAGAATGGAGAGGGCGGCAGCGATCGCTACGTGTTCCGGCGTGGCGATGGTAGCGACATCATCCAAGACTTCAGCATGACCGCGACGACCGCAACTGCCGATATTAACGCGGCCCAAGCCCTGGGCGTATCCGCCAGTGGTACTGTCAACACCTGGATCGGAGGATATTACTGGCAGACCAGCAGCAACAGCTTGCTGAAGCTCATCGACGGGACTGGCGTTGACACTTTGTCACTCGAAGGCGGCATCAAGGTCGATGATCTATCGTTCTCTTGGTCAGGAGCAAGCAGCGAAAATCTGCAACTGGCAATTGGCGGCGGGCCGGCAGGTGATGCAGTCCGGATGGACGAGCAGACGGTGGCCGTTGCCAAGATAGAAAAGCTCGCGCTCGACGGCATCGGTATACTCAACCTGGCCGTTGCCAAGTCGCCAGGCACGACGGTCGACGGCAGCACGAACGCCGACATTGTCTTCGGCCTGACTGGGAACGAAACGCTAAACGGCAATGCCGGCAATGACATTCTGATGGGCGGCGCCGGCAATGACACACTGGTGGGAGGAGCTGGCAATGACCAGTATCATTTCAGAGCAGGGGACGGCTCCGACATCATCGTTGAATCGGGATCCTTCACGGACAATGACGAGCTGGATTTCGGCACCGGCATCGACTCTAACGAACTCTGGTTCGCTCAACAGGGAAACAATCTCGTAATCTCGGTGCTGGGTACGACCGACAAGGTGACGGTCGGCAACTGGTTTGCCGGACCTGGCAATGTTGTCGAGACGATCAAGTCGGGTGACGGCAAGATATTGAATCAGTCGGATGTGGCGACCCTAGTTGCCGCCATGGCAGGGTTCGACCCGGCAACGTCGCCTACAGGATCGGGCATTCAGCCCAACGATCCCCGGCTCGGCGATCCGAACCAGACCGGTACCATCGCCGCAGCTATGCAGCATACGTGGATGGCGGCTTAAAATAGCATGTGCCGTCGGCAGTCAGCCAACGGCACATGCTTATTGGCCACTGAGAACGCTAACGGGCGAGTTCTACGCTGGCGATGCACAGTCGACTCTCAGTAGATTCTGCCGAAAGCGGATAGTTTCAGCCCATTTCGGACTGAAAGTCACCAAAGCGCCAAGGACGCCTTAACTTAGCCGGGTTCGAAACATTGCACGCGCGATTGGGGTGTCGCTAGGGCCGCTTGGCCAAGCGCACACCGAGGCCGCCGCCGTTCTCCGGAATGAATGCCACTCCGGCATCTTCGAAGGCCTCGCGTATTCGATCGAGCGTAGGCTGTTTCAGCGCCTCGCCTCGTTCCAGACGCACAATCGTCTGTGTTGAAACACCCGCTTCTCTAGCAAGATCGAGGACACCCCAATCCAGCGCGGCCCGGGCCATCCGACACTGGACCGGCGTCATAAGATCACCATAATATGGTGATTTTTATTGCTCATATGCTGCTCTAACTGTATTCAGGAGTGCACTAAGCGGCCGGAACGGTGACGCAACACCGATCCGGCCTGACCAAAACCCAAGCTGTTAGGAGCTCGGATCATGGCTGATTCCGACAATACCACGCCTTTGTCTTTCGTCACTCGGCGGTTGCTGATGACGCAGATTGTTACGATGGCTGGACTGGGGCCATTTGGCGCTCGGGCGCGCGAAAATATCGCGATCAAGAGCCGGCAGGACGATCCAGCTCTTCGCTTGTGTGAGAGCTGGCACGAGATTCACCGCTCGACCTTGGAGCTATGCCGGCAACAGCAGCAGTTGGAGACATATCTCGTCAAAGCGATAGGCTTTCCCTGTGCGAAGATGCAGCTTCCCGGCGGCGGGGAAAAGACGGTCCATTCCGTCGAGAGTCTCGACGAACTCTATTCTCCCGAAAGCGAAGTGGCATTGGACAGGGTGCTTGCGGATCTAGCCGCACATCAAGCGCGCTGGGATGCAGCTGACGCCGAGATCGGGTTTTCGAGAACAGACGAGCTAATACGGCGATCGGAAGCGACGGAACAGGCGCTTCTTGATGACCTGCCGCTGTCTCAGGCATGCTCCGTGGAAGGTGTGTTGGCTAAGCTCTTGGTTATCCTGCGCTACGGCGAACATTGGGAGGATCCAGACGATTTTCCCTGGCGCCATATCCGGTCGGTGCTCGATGACCTTGCCCGTCACCATCACATTGATCCGGCAAGCATCGTCGCTTCACGTGCGAATGAAGGTAAGGAGCGCAAAAGGACGCGCTGGCCTACCGGGGATTTCGCCGTGACGGCGATCGCGCGGTGTGTGCTCTGGCGGCCCGTTACGAAGACGACATAGGGAATCCCCTTCTGGTTTCAGGTGTTTGAAGGTCCTGCAAGAGGTCTCACCGAAGATCAGTTGGAAGACATGACGGTCCCGGCCAACCGGCACTCCTTAAATTGAGAGTCGCCATTGCCTTCCTTGACCTTAGACAGGCGAGGCGAAACCGCCCGGCGCAAGTCGTTGCACGCTGTGGCCCTACGACATGAACTTCGTGCTTTCCTTTGCGGTCCAGAGACATCTGATGGCAGGTCGATCCACCATTTGGGAGCGACCGCGATGGCAAAGGAAACCAGCTCAGGGCCGAGGGCGCCGGTTCCGGCGAACGACAACGGCGACGTTGTCAACTCCGAAGCGCGCACCGAACTCATGCCGGCGGCCAAGCTGAATCGGGTGGTGCTGGATATCGCCCGGCTTATGGGCCGGCAGCTGGCTCGGGAGGCATTCGACGCGGGGGAGGCGGCCAACGACAATCGGCCGGGCCACCAAAGGGGAGAGGGTAGAGAGCCGGATGGTAAACCCCTGGGGAACAAGAGAGAGGATCTGCCGCCATGACCCGTGTCGCACTCTATGCCCGCTATTCGTCCGACAGCCAGCGGGATGCCTCCATCGAGGACCAGTTGAGGCTGTGCCGCGAGCAGGCGGCGCGTGAGGGCTGGAGCGTGGCGGGAACCTATGAGGATGCGGCGATCTCCGGCGCCAGCACTGTGCTGCGGCCGGGCATCCAGCGTCTGGTGCGCGATGCGCAGCGCGGCCGCTTCGAGGTGGTGCTGGCCGAGGCACTCGACCGCGTCAGCCGCGACCAGGCAGATGTCGCCACCCTCTTCAAGCACCTCAAATTCGCTGGCGTTGCCATCGTGACTCTGGCCGAGGGGGAGATCAGCGAACTGCATGTCGGCCTCAAGGGCACGATGAATGCCCTGTTCCTCAAGGACCTTGCCCTGAAGACCCATCGCGGCCTGCGGGGTAGGGTGGAGAAGGGCAAGGCCGGCGGTGGGCTGTGCTACGGCTACTGGGTGGTCAAGAAACTCGATACCGAAGGCGAGCCTGTTCGGGGCGACCGTGCGATCGTGCCGGAAGAAGCGACCATCGTGCGCCGCATCTTCCGCGAGTTCGCCGCCGGTAAGAGCCCGAAGGCGATCGCCGTTGACCTCAACAAGGAGGGCGTTCCTGGCCCGCTCGGCCGGCACTGGGGCGACACCAGCGTGCGCGGGCATGTCATCCGGGGAACCGGCGTCATCAACAATGAGCTCTATACCGGCGTGCTGGTTTGGAATCGCCTGCGTTACGTCAAGGATCCTGCCTCCGGCAAGCGCGTATCGCGGGCCAATCCGCCAGCCAAATGGATCCGCACCGAGGTGCCGCATCTCAGGATCGTCGAGGACGATTTGTGGCAGACCGTGAAGGAGAGACAGAAATCCATCGCCAGCCAGTTCGAGGCGGCGGCTGTCGCCACGCGCAAAGCCCGGGCGAGAAAGCTGCACACCATGAAGCGGCCGGTATCCCTGCTTTCCGGCCTGCTCACCTGCGGCTGCTGCGGCGGGCGCTACGGCCTGTTCACGCCAGACCGCTATGCCTGTCTCAATCACCAGCGCCGGGGTATCTGCGACAATGGCCGCACCATCACGCGCGAGAAGATCGAGCAGCGAGTCCTCGCAGGCCTGAAGGAAAGGCTGGTCTCGGCGGATGCCGTGGCCGAGGCGATCAGAGCCTATGCCCAGGAGACCAACCGCCTCAACCAGGAGCGTCGAGCGCAGGGCGAACAGGACCGCAAGGCATTCGACAAGATCGAGCGCGCCATCTCCGGCATCATGGCCGCGATCGAAGACGGCCTGTACCAACCTTCGATGAGAGCGAGAATGGAAGACTTAGAGAGGCAGAAGGCGGAGATCACGGCGCATCTGGCAGCGGCACCGACTGACGTGCCCGACCTGCATCCCAATATCGCCACTCTCTACCGCAAGCGGGTCGGGCAACTCACGCAGGCGCTTGCCGACCACGAGGATGGACGTTCAGCCGCCGAGGCGCTGCGCTCATTGATAGGAGAGATTGTGCTCACTCCCGGCGACAAGCGCGGCGAGGTGCATGCGGAGCTACGCGGCGAGCTGTTCGGCATCCTCGAAATCGCCAAGCCTGACCAAAATCAAAAGTCCGACGATGTCATGACAAAAGGGGTTGCGGGTCCCCGCAACCAACCTACTTGCGATGCTATATGCTCTGCCTCGTGATGCGGCCGACGTCTTAATCCAAGTGCCTAA